>JBOIGK010000059.1:0-4745 GCA_050742695.1 Advenella sp.
GCTCTCACTGGTGCCGCAGCAGGATATTCGCGCCGGCCGGGGCGGAGATTCAGCCGGCTCGTACCAGTACGATCTGTTGTCGGGCGATCTGGATACGCTGCGCAAATGGGTGCCCCAAGTGCGACAAGCCATGGCGACGTTGCCCGAACTGGTGGATGTGCAGTCCGAGGCCGAGGAAAAAGGGCGGCGTATTGAACTGGTGATCAACCGGGAAAGCGCCACACGCCTGAATGTGGAAATGGCGACGATTGCCGGTGTGCTCAATAATCTATTCAGCCAGCGACAGGTCTCCACTATTTACAGCGCGCTGAACCAGTACCAGGTGGTCATGGGCATCGATGTCAAATACGCACAGGATCCCGAAGTGCTCAAGACGGTGCAGATCATTGCCTCGGATGGCAAGCTGGTGCCGCTGTCGGCCTTCGCCTCGTTTGAAATCGGCACCTCGCCGCTGTCCGTGTCGCACCAGGGTCTGATGGCGTCCGATTCGGTCTCGTTTTCCCTGGCCGAAGGCGTGTCGCTGGAACAGGCCAGCAATGCGATTGAAAACGCGGTGGCCCGTATTGGTCTGCCAGCCAACGAAATCCAGGCCGGCTTTGGCGGCAACGCACAACTGTTTCAGCAGTCTTCGTCCCAGCAGCCGCTGCTGATTCTGGGCGCACTGGTGGTGATGTATCTGATTTTGGGAATGCTTTACGAAAGCTATATGCATCCGCTAACGATTCTGTCGACCCTGCCGTCTGCCGGTGTAGGCGCGCTGCTGGCACTGTTGATGGTCAATATGGAATTTACGGTCATCGCCCTGATCGGCGTTTTCCTGCTTATCGGTATCGTTAAGAAAAATGCCATTATCATGGTGGACTTTGCGCTTGCGCTGGAACGGGAAAAAGATGTTCCACCCGAAGAGGCCATTTATGACGCCTGCATCGTGCGCTTCCGACCCATCATGATGACCACCATGGCGGCCATGTTCGGCGCGTTGCCGCTGATTCTGGCGACCGGTGCGGGCGTGGAAATGCGCCAGCCGCTGGGAATCGCCATTGTGGGCGGTCTGGTCCTGAGCCAGATCCTGACCTTGTTTACCACGCCGGTCGTGTATATTTACCTTGATAGGCTGCGCCACACCTTCGAGCGGCGCCGCAAAAACAAAAGCACTCCTGCCGGCGGGCGCGAAGTGACGCCCCGTCCAGGTCAATAACTGTCGTGAATTCTCTCTTATGAAAAACACCAGAAATGCCGTGTCACCCTTAATCAGACCGCTGCGCCTGAGCACTGCGGCCGCTGCCTTGCTGCTGCTGGCGGCGTGTGCGGTGGGGCCCGATTACGTGGTCCCCCAACAGGACACCGGGGTCGGGTTCAAATCGGCCCAAGGGTGGGTGCAGGCCCGGCCGGGCGCACCACTGGCCAGCGATAGCTGGTGGCAGCGTTATCAGGACCCATTGCTCAACGAGTTGGTCGGGCGCCTGAATGTTTCCAATCAGACGCTGGCCCAGGCCGTGGCGCGTTACGATCAAGCGGTGGCGGCGACCGCGCAGTCACGCTCTTCATTTTTCCCCACGACCGGTTTCAGCTTGTCGGGTGATCGGGCCAAATCGGCCGCCGGCATTGGCAATTCGGTGAACGGTTCGGTATCTCTGCAATGGGAAGCCGACTTGTGGGGCAAACTGCGTCGGCAATACGAGAGTAGCAGAAGCGATGAGCAGGCTAGCAGGGCTGATGTGGCTGCGGCGCGTCTGAGCATGCAATCGACCCTGGCCCAGCAATATTTCGCCCTGCGCATGTTGGACGAACGCAAGCGCCTGCTGCAGGCCAATGTGCGCGCTTACGAACGTTCAGTACAGATCAACCAGAACCGTTATGATCAGGGTGTGGCCGCCCGCGCCGACGTGGTCAGCGCCCAGGCGCAGCTTGAAGGCGCGCGCGCCTCTGCCATTGCCATTGAGGCGGATCGCAATGTGCTGGAGCATGCCATCGCCGTGCTGATCGGTCAGCCACCTGCGTCGTTTGCCATCGAAGCGGCCGCCTACGATGTTCAGTTCCCCTCCATTCCGGTGGATGTGCCCTCTACGCTGTTGTTACGGCGTCCCGACATCGTGGCAGCTGAAAGACGGGTGGCAGCGGCCAACGCACAGATCGGCGTGGCCCAGTCGGCCTGGTTTCCTGATCTGACTTTGGGTGGCTCCGTAGGCAATACCACAGCCACATTGGCACAGTGGCTGGCGTCGCCGTTGCAGTTCTGGTCGCTCGGCCCTGCGCTGGCCATGACTGTGCTCGATGGCGGCGCGCGTGCCGGAGCGGTGGATGCTTCAAGGGCATCCTATCGTGCCGAAGTGGCAACCTATCGTCAAACCGTGCTGACCGGCCTGCAGGAAGTGGAAGACGCTATCAGCACGCTGCGGGTACTGGAGCGCCAGCAGGCGGCACAGATGCGCGCCCTCGCTGCCGCCCGCCAATCGCTGGCCATCACCCAGAACCAGTATCTGGCCGGACTGGTCGATTATTTGAGCGTGGCCCAGGTACAGTCAACCGCCTACTCGGCGGAGCAGACTGCCCTGCAGCTGGAAAGCCAGCGTCTGCAGGCCAGCGTGCAATTGATTGCCGCGCTTGGCGGAGGCTGGGACAAGCAGGCACTACAAGCCCGGACGGCGCCGTAACGGCAACGGGCCGATAATAAGCGACGATGAGGCGACCGGATAAATCATCAGGGTTCATGATGTGATCGTAAATGCCCTGATGCCACAAGGGTTCTTCCGGCGCGATCGAAATAGTGTGGTAAAAATAGTTATATTCTTATTGCTGTTTATCCCGGTTTTTATACAGGTTCTACTGCTATGCCAATTTACAAATGTGAGTCTTCCTCGGTCAATCCCCAGACTTTCCCGCTCGATGAAATCGTGATGGGCCTGCGCGAAGCACGCTTCAAATGGCGCACCGACCAGAACCGCCTCAAGGAAATGGGCGGCCGCCATCTGCCGTCGCCGCATACCATCAACGAGGCATTGGAGCTGGTAATTGGCGCGCTGTTTCCCATGCGGCTGGGTCCGAACGATCTGTTGCAGGAAAACGAAGACTTTTATGTCGGCCACACCATCGGGGTTGCGTTAAACACGCTGCTGACCCAGGTGCGGCTGGAAGTACGCCACCAACACCGCAACGACAGCGCTGATCCGGCAGAACTGGAAGAGAAGTCGGTCGGGATCACGCGGGAATTCGCACGCAAGTTGCCCGGCGTACGCAGATTGCTGGATACCGATGTCTACGCAGCCTATTCCGGTGACCCGGCTGCCAAGAGCGTGGATGAGGTGTTGTTGTGCTATCCCGGGGTGCTTGCCATGGTCTACCATCGGCTGGCCCATTGCCTGTATACGCTAGGGGTTCCCCTGGTGGCGCGCATCGCGGCCGAGCTGGCGCATGGCCAGACCGGCATTGACATTCACCCGGGGGCGCAAATTGGCGCCGGGTTCTTTATCGATCATGGAACCGGTGTGGTCATTGGAGAAACCGCGATTATCGGCGAACGGGTGCGGCTGTATCAGAACGTGACCCTGGGCGCCAAGAGTTTTCCAACCGAGAGCAATGGCGATCTGAGCAAGGGTATTGCCCGTCATCCGATTGTTGAAGATGATGTCGTCATATATGCCGGCGCAACGGTGCTGGGCCGGGTGACCATCGGCAAGGGCGCGGTGGTAGGCGGCAACGTGTGGCTCACGCATGATGTGGCCCCGGGCTGTTTCGTGCGTCAGGCGTCTGCCAGCAACAAGGAAGCGTTGTTCAATGGCAACTGTGATTAAACCACGGCACGGCTAAATGCCGACGCCAAGCCTGTATGAATAAAGTCATACAGGCTTTTTTGTGTTTCATCTCTTGCGTCTGCGTGCGGACATCTTGTTTGCCCTGAGGCCGGGGCAACGGCGGGCCAGCTGAAACGACCCTGCCTAACCAGCTATCAAACGACCAGTCCACGGATGGCAGCAATGCCGTGCGCGCCGTGTTCTCGCGCCTCCGCCAGGGTTGCCGCCGATTGACCGCCGATGGCGTACACCGGCAGGCCTGCTTCGCGGGCGGTGCTGGCAAAACCGTCCCAGCCCAGCGGCGGTTGATCCGGATGCGACGGCGTCTCCAGCACATGTCCCAGCACCACAAAGTCTGCGCCCAGCACCTGGGCATACAGTGCATCGGCCGTGTTATGCGCAGAGACTCCGACAAGGTACTCTTCCTCAGGCAGCGGACGGGCCTCTGCGAGCAGGGCGTCCTGCGCTCTCAATTGGACCCCGTCGGCCAATTTCCACCACGCTTTGGGATGCACGCTGTTGACCAGCACCCGGGCGCCGGCAGCATGACAGCAGTCGATGGCGCGTTCGAATACGGCTTTCAGGCTGGCTGCCGCTGGACCGTCGGGCCAGGCCGGTTCACGCAATTGCACCAGTCGCAAGCCATTATCCAGTTGCTGTTGCAGGCTAGCCAGCCATGATTGACTGTTCTCAGGCGTCTGAATGTTGGAAATGGCATAGTGTTCAGGCAGTGCCAGCCAGCGCAGCGGGGGCAGGGAGGCCGGCAGCAATTGTCCCAGCTTGCCCGCGTCTGCGGGTGTCGTCCAGGCCAGTTGCTGCTCTTCCAGCGACCTGGGCGTGCCTTGCCAGCCGGTAACTCGCCAGAATGCCAGGTTGACAATGGTTTTAGGGTACTCATAGGTGAATGTCACCCACGGGGTGCAGGTATGTACGTCTATACCGAGCTCTTCCTTG
>JBOIGK010000060.1:0-2407 GCA_050742695.1 Advenella sp.
CCATTGCAGCAGGTGCAGGAAACGCTCAGCGCCACGGTCGGCGATGTTGCCATCGATCGCCGCGCGGCCCAGCTTGCTGATCTGTCCGGCGCCCGGGCGTAAAACATGACAGTCACCATGCTAGCGCCTTACGCGACCCATCCGGCCCTCTCCAGAGGGCGCCAGCATCAGGAAGATGCCGACCCGGCGCGCGACCCTTTCCAGCGCGACCGTGACCGCATCATCCATAGCGGGGCCTTTCGCCGGCTCGAATATAAAACACAGGTTTTTGTTAATCACGAAGGTGATTTATTCCGCACCCGGCTGACTCACAGCCTGGAAGTGGCGCAAATTGCGCGGGCTGTGGCCCGCAATCTGGAACTGCACGAAGACCTGACCGAAGCGATCTCGCTTGCCCATGACCTGGGTCACACGCCATTTGGCCACGCTGGACAGGATGCACTTCACGAATCCATGCAGACCCTGCGTCCGGGGGCTGGTGGCTTCGAACACAATCTGCAAAGCCTGCGGGTGGTCGATGAGCTGGAGGAGCGCTATGCCTCGTTCAACGGCCTGAACCTTACCTTCGAAACCCGCGAGGGCATTCTCAAGCATTGTTCACTGTCGCACGCACGCCAGCTGGGCGAAGTGGGGCAGCGCTTTATCGACAGAAAGCGCCCGGGCCTGGAAGCGCAACTGGCCAATCTGGCCGATGAAATCGCTTATAACAATCATGATATTGATGACGGCCTGCGCTCCGGTCTTATCACAATTGAACAAATGCGTCAGGTGCAATTGTTTGCCACCTATCATGATGAAGTGAGCCGTCTGTTTCCCGACGTTACCGGGCGCCGGCTCATTGCCGAGATCATCCGGCGCATGATCAACGCTCTGATCGTTGACCTGACCCACACGACCCGGGACAATCTGCGCATCCATAAAATTCAGACACGTGAAGATGTGACGCAGGCGCCGGCGCTGCTGCAGTTTTCCGACGCCATGCGCAGGCAGGCCGACGAACTCAAATCCTTTCTTATGCATAATCTGTATCGCCACTACAAGGTGATGCGCATGGCCAACAAGGCCAGCACCATCGTCCAATCGCTGTTCAAGGCCTTTGTGGACGATCCGCGGCTGATGCCGGCAGACTACCGGCACGATGATGAGCGCAGGCAGGCGCGCGCCATTGCCGACTATATTGCCGGGATGACCGATCGTTACGCGATCAAAGAATACAAGCGTCTGTTTGTCGTATAAGCCGAGGTGTTGCTGGCAAACTGGATTGACTGACGTTAAGAATTATTCATAAAAGCACAATTCATTCTTTTTTCAAAAAGCATCAAGAGTCTTTTCAAAATAGGAACTTCGTATCTTGTTGGAAAATGATTTCGCATTTTCAATTTAGATAGTCAAGCGAAATCCTATGGACAGTCCGGCCCCACCATTGCGCAGCCCTCATGCTCTGTTTGTCGATGGCAATATGCAGAGTTTGCACGGCGTGCTTGCCGCCATGCGAAGTGCTGCCTTCCGTATCACAGTTGCATTTGACGGGCTGCAGGGATACGAAAAAGCCATTACGCTTCAGCCCGATGTTATTGTTTCGGAGTTGCATCTACCCCGGCTTGAAGGTATTCCTCTATGTCGTCGGCTCAAGGCCAACACACTCACTACAGATATTCCCGTGCTCTTTTACAGCGATCTGGATGATCCGCAATCACGCATCCAGGCCCTGGAATATGGCGCTTCCGATTTCATTTCCAAAGCCCATCCGTATGACGAAGTGGTGGCGCGAATCCGCATTCATGCCAATATCTCGCAACGATTGCACAGCGTACGGCAACAGCGGGCGTCAATGCTCTTGTCCCCAGGTCAGGACCAGCATACCGGCACCATTGACAGCGATGATGAAGTCGCCGTGCGCATCATCATGCAATATGCGCAGGACAATCTGTCGGAAGACCTGAGTCTGCCCAAATTGTCAGCACTGGTCTCCATGAATAAAAAGCGCTTGAATCGCGCTTTCTGCAATGTTTGCGGTTGCAGCGCCTTTGAGTACACTCGTGATTTACGTATGCGCACCGCTAAGCACCTGCTGGCGACTACGTCGTTGCGCACACTGACCATTGCCGAAGAGGTGGGGTTTTCCAACGCCGCCAATTTTGCCACGGCATTTTTGAATATGCAGGGCATGACGCCGTCGGAGTACCGGCGGACAACGAAGCAATTACGGGTTTCCGAGAGTATGAAAAACACCAATGACGTATAAGTGATGACAGTGAACCGATATACAATTAAAAGAAAAGGAGACCTGTCTTGCTTACACGCCATGCAACCTATGCCGCAACAGTATCGGCTACCCACTGGAATGTGCCGCAACACTACAATATCGGCGTTGACGTTTGTGATAAATGGGCCGACGGGGCCGGTC
>JBOIGK010000061.1:0-4014 GCA_050742695.1 Advenella sp.
TTCTCGTATTGCTCAATCCACTGATCAAACTGAGCGATTTCTTTTTTCTGAGCGGCAATGATCTCTTTGGCCATGGCCTGCAATTGCGGGTCTTTGCCTTTATCCAATTCCATCTGCGCCATATCCACCGCTCCCTGATGATGGATCCGCATCATCACGGCGAAATCATAATCGGTATCGCCGGACGCCTTTACCGCATCCATTTGCTGCTGCATGTTCATCATAGAGGCATGCATATCCTTGGGCGCTTGGCCGGTATTCATATGCGCATGTCCGCCAGCCTGGGCCTGAGCGGCCATCGGCACGACAAAACCGCTTATTGCAAGCGCTGCGACAGCCAGGCCGCGAACAGCGAAAATTCTGGCAAAACGAAATAATGTTTGTTGGTGCATGATCGTTCCTTTGAAACAGTTAAAAATATTCAACCTGCAAACGGCGTTGCACGGCGACACTGGTGCAAACGCCTTTATTTCATCTCGCTAGTCTCGGGAAAACGGCTGTCCGGAAAAATCCACGGTGACCAGATTTCCGTCCATGGGACCCATGCCAGGAGAGTTGGCGGGCATTCCGGGCGCTGCTACACCCGCGATGGACCGTTTGGCAACCAATTTGTCAACAACCGTTGCCGGTACATGTCCTTCAACAATCTGCCCAGTACCATCGATCACTGCAGTGTGACAAGACTCCAGTGCAGCAGGCACCTTGAGTTTGTGCTTGATTGCGGACATATCTGCGGTCTGGATTGCGTTCACGGTATAGCCGGCGTCACGAATGTGCTGTACCCAGCCCGTACAGCAACCACAATTGGGATCGTGATACACAGTAATCGATTTACCCGAAGCGTAGGCGCTACAGGCTGCGGTTAATAGCGCCACTGAAAATATGAACATTTTCATTTAAAACCCTGCAAAAGTGAATGAGTGTTTGTCTGCCCATGGCCCCGATAGGTTCCCTTTTCAATAAAGGGCGATAAAACGCGCTTACTATTGCACGTTGCCCTCTGCTCGAAGAGCCGGCAACCGCTTATACCACCGGTTCGGCCGGATAGCCGGCATTTTCCAGCGCAGCAATAAGCGTTTGCTCGGCACTGGTTGACTGGATATCTACGCGGTGTTCGCCCACATTGGCGGTGACCGTGGCAGCCGAATCAACGGACTGGACTGCCGCCGTTACCCGGCGAACGCATCCGCCGCAGGTCATGTTGTCGATTTTAAATTGCATACGATTAATTCCTTCCTGTGTGATTGTTCATCATCAAAGCATAAACATTGCCACTGTAGGAAGGTCAAGCACTATTTCATTCGTCATGGCTTTGGCCCGAACTCTGCCAACTCAAAAGATATAATTTATATCTTTTTAAGATAAAAATACAGGCGTTTTTTCTATCTTTCATCCCTTATCATCTGCGCATACAGAAGGAGGAGAAGATGAAAAGCAAATTATTCGTGCCGGCATCACGACCGGAATTGTTCGAAAAAGCCCTTAATAGCCAGGCCGATGGCATTTCCTTTGACCTGGAAGACGCCGTACTGGAACCGCACAAGGACCAGGCCCGTGAGCAGTTGAACGATTTTCTGCAAACGCTGCAACCAGAGTCACAGAAACAGACCATCATCGTGCGTATCAACGACATGGGCACCGTCTGGTTCGACGAAGATTTACTGGCGTGCATGGTAGATACGGTGGATATGATCAATATCCCGAAAATCGAGTCGTCCGAGCAAATGCGGGATTTTTTCCTGGCTTTCGACAAAGCCGCCAGCGCGCTGGACAAACCGCCTGCGATCCTGGTCAACATTGAAACCGCCCTGGCCCTGGTCAATGCAGCAGACATTGCGGCGACGGACAAGCGCATTGCCGGCCTGCAACTGGGCCTTGGCGATTTGTTTGAACCGCTGGGCATCCATCGCTACGAACCGGCCACTGTACACCATGTCATGATGAGCTTGCGATTGGCTGCAGGCAGCGCAGGCATATACGCCTATGACAGCGCATATACCAATATCGGCAACAGCGAAGGCTATCGGCAGGAAGCGCTGCTGGCCAAATCTGTCGGGTTCCTGGGAAAGACATGTATTCATCCATCCCAGATTGCTATTGCAAACGAAGTATTTACGCCAACCCGGGAAGAAATTGACTGGGCGCGAAAAGTTGTCGAGTCGGCAGGCCAGGCCAGCCATGGCGCCTATGTTCTTGACGGCCAGATGATCGATGTCCCATTTATCAACAAAGCAAAAATGATTCTGCGCCAGATCGGCGAGTAATCGATAATTCCCAGGAGACAAAAGTGAGAAAAACCCCGTTGCACCATACGCACGTTCTGAGAACCGCCAACGCCGCATTGCTCGCCGCTGTGATAGCGCTGCCGGCCGCCGCCGTTGCGGCCGATCCCGCCTCCTTTCCGGGCGATCGGCCCATCACACTTGTCGTGCCTTATCCACCCGGTGGTTCCAATGACACGTTCGCGCGTGCCGTGGGCATGAAGCTGGGTACGCTGCTCAAAACGACAGTTGTGATTGAAAACAAAGGTGGCGCCGGCGGCTCTATCGGCACCATGCAGGTAGCTCGTGCCAAGCCGGACGGCTACACGCTTGCGGCCGTATCCTCCAGCTTTACAACCAATGCCGCGATACAGCCATCGCTGCCCTTTGATCCCATTGGCGATCTGCGCGGCGTGGGCCTGATGGCCGAAGGCCCGTTTATTCTTGCTGTACGCAAAACGCTCGGGTTCACCAAGGTAAGCGAACTGCTTGGCTATGCCAAAGCCAATCCCGGCAAACTTAATTATTCATCATCCGGCCCGGGCAGCAGCAACCAGTTTGCTACCGAAATGATGAACTCGTTGGCCAAAATACAAATGACGCATGTTCCATTCAAGGGCATGGGCCCGGCAACAAACGCGCTGATAGGCGATCAGGTGGACGTATTGATCGCCAGTGGCCCGTCGCTATTGCCGGCAGTGGGCACCGGCAAAGCCATCGCCCTGGGTGTGACCAGCAGCCAGAAAAGCGCAGTGGCGCCTGATCTTCCTCCTATCGCTGCCGACGTCCCCAACTACAACTTCAAGATCTGGTGGGGTATTCTGGCGCCCAAAGGCACGCCTGATGCCATTGTCGCAAAACTGAATGACGCACTCAAACAGGTCACGTCCGACGAGGAACTGAAAAAATTCTTTATTAAAGAAGGCGCCGAAGCTGCCTATATGACGCCCGCCGATTTTGACAAGGAAATCAGCGACAACATCGCCCTTTGGAAAAAAGTTGCCAAGGATAGCGATATTCACGTACAGAAATAAACACGGATCAGCCTTATGACATCAACAGTTTCAGGAAACAATGCATTGCCCCTGGCCGGAATCCAGGTGCTGGATCTGAGCGCCTATATTGCCGGGCCTTACGGTTGCACGCTGCTGTCCGATCTGGGCGCGCAGGTGATCAAGATCGAGCCCCCAGAAGGGGATAATTTGCGCAAATATCCTTCAACACTGCAAGCCGAGAGTCGGGCATTCATCGGCGTCAATCGGGGCAAACGCGGAATCAGCCTGGATTTGAAGAGCGCCGAAGGCTATGAAATATTCCTGAAACTGCTGCTTAAGGCTGATGTACTGGTGCACAATTTTCGCCCCACTGTGCCGCCGCGTCTTAAGATTGATTTTCCGACCTTATCACAACTGAATCCAAAGCTGGTCTACTGCGCCATGACCGGCTATGGCTCGAGCGGCCCCATGGCCAACAACGCCGGATACGACCAGGTGCTGCAGGCCATGTCGGGCATTTGCGATTCACAGGGCATGGGCAAGGCTGAACCGGAAATTGTCTATGGGTCTGTTGTAGACTTCTACGCCAGTGCGATGATCGCCAACAGCGTCAATGCAGCGCTGTTCAAGCGGGAACGCACCGGCCAGGGCTCGTATGTGGAAGTCTCGCTGCTGGCCAGCGCGCTGACCATGCAGTCCACGCGCCTGGTCTGGGCAGAAGGCGAGCCCAAAAACATTGAACGCGATATGCGCTCGGG
>JBOIGK010000062.1:0-17127 GCA_050742695.1 Advenella sp.
CCAATAGGACATAATTATAGCCTATATAGTTCAATAATACGACCTATTGACATTACAAACAGAATACCCTAGCATGTCCGGTGTCCAGTGCTGCGATACCCGCCACAGCCTTAGATAGAAAAACAAACGGGCACAACACATTATCAATGAGGAACTCAATGAGACAGTCTTCTCCTATTTCGTCCCTTCCCCCTGTTGCGGGTATGCGCATCCAGGGCGCGCTGGCAGCTGCGCTGACGCTGTGCGCTACGCTGCTGACCCCCATGCCGGCGCTGGCCGCCGACGACGCCTATCCATCCAAGCCAATCAAGGTCACCGTGCCGTTTCCACCGGGCGGCTCCAGCGATACTGCTGCACGCATTCTGGCCGACGGCATGTCCAAGCAGTTGAAACAGACCCTGGTGGTGGAGAATCGCGCCGGCGCCGCCGGCACGATTGGCATCTCCTCGGTAGTCCGCGCCCAACCCGATGGCTATAACCTGGGCGTGGGTCCGGTAGGCGGCACGATCATTGCCCGCCTGATCGGCATGAAAGTACCTTATCAGCCGCAAGACGTGGTCCCGATTGCCAACATCGGCTCGCTGCCGCTGGTGGTCGCCGTCAACAAGGACCTGCCGGTCAGCAATATCAAGGAGCTGGTGGCGCTGGCCAAATCCAAGCCCGGCAGTCTGTCTTACGGCACCTCTGGCGCTGGTACGCCCGGCCATCTGGTATTCGAGTACTTCAAGAAAATCACCGACATTGACATCGTACATATCCCGTACAAAGGCGATTCGCCGCTGACCAGCGATCTGATCGGTGGCCAGGTGCCTATCGGCATTCTGACCGGGCCGGCAGCCAAGGCGCAATTGAGCAATCCCAAACTCAAATTCCTTGCTGTTAGCAGTGCTCAGCGCTATCCGCAAATGAACAAAGTCCCGACGCTGGTCGAAAGTGGTTATCCGAACTTGAACATTGAGATCTGGAACCTGCTGATTGCGCCGGCTAAAACCGATCCGGCCATCCTGGCGCGCCTGAACACCTCCATGAACGAGGTCCTGAAAGAACAAGACACGGTGTCTCGCCTGGATGCTCAGGGCTATCTGCCGCCGGTTCCCATGTCGCTGGAACAAGCCAGAGCGTTTGTTGAAACCGATCGCAAAAAATGGGAAACCATTGTCAAGACAACCGGCGTGACGATCGGGCAATAAAGGACAGTCATGGCCAATATGCCCTTCGGCCACGAGCGCTTGCGGCCACTAGCCGACCGGCGCGTGGCACACGGGCAGCACCGGCCTGTAGTCTGATTTTTTTCAGTAGTCTGATTTTTCTGTCGCCCGCCCGTTACAAGGCGGGCGCATCTGATCAAAGGAATGTGAATGTTGCTTGTAGATACTCCTGCCGAACTGGCAACCCATTGCGGCCAATCTTTGGGCACCAGTCAGTGGTTTACTGTTACGCAGGATCAGATCGACCACTATGCGCGTCTTACCGGTGATGATCACTGGGTGCATGTTGATGTCGACCGCGCACAGCGGGAGATGCCCGAAGGCAAGACCATTGCACATGGCTTTTTTATTCTGTCGTTGATTCCGGTGCTGGCCAGGGATATTTTCAAAATCAGCCAGCGCGGCAAGGGCCTGAACTATGGCCTGAATCACTTGCGCTTTGTCAGCCCGGTGCCGGTAGGCTCGCAGGTACGGCTGCAGCAGACACTGGAAGATGCGCAACCGAAAAACGGTGGCACGCTCTTTACGTTTTCCAATACATTTGAAATAAAAGGGGAAGCGCGGCCTGCACTGGTCGCCACTATGCTATTGCTTATTTATGACAAATGAAATAATGATCACAACAGGCCGCAAGCGCCCATAACCAGTGCAAAGCCTGCCAGACATGCCGATTCTGAACGTTAAAAAAACTGTAACCCTAGGCTTGCCCGCAAGCCGACGCGGCATGCCGCTGGCTCGATTGCCAGCTGGGCATGCGCTGCGGTTCAATCAGATAATTTTTTTCTCACGCAACTGGGCAATAGCCGCCTGATCCAATCCCAGCAGTTCATTGAGCACCTCGTCAGTATGTTCGCTCAGCGTCGGCGGCGGCCGTCGATAGCTGACCGGGGTTGCCGACAGTTTCAACGGGTTGGCAATTTGCGGGATTCGGCCCGCAGTCGTATGCTGCATATGCATCAGCATATCGCGGTGCTGCAGTTGCGGGTCCTCGAACACCTGGCTCAGATCATTGATCGGCCCGCAAGGCACGTTCATGGCGTCCAGTTGATCCTGCCAATACCGGATCGGATGCTTGGCCATCTCAGCCTGCAATAGCGGAATAAGTTCCTTCTGGTTTTGTGCGCGCAGGCGGTTGAGCACAAAACGGGGATCATCTGCCAGTTGCGGCAACCCCAGCAGTTGTACAAACTGGCGAAACTGCGAGTCGTTGCCAACTGCGATCATGAGATAGCCATCGCTGCATTCAAAGGCCTGATACGGGCAGGTGATGGGCGAAGCCGTACCCATCCGCTTGGGGACAATGCCCGACACCAGATAATTCATGGCGATATGTCCGATGGATGCCACCTGTGCATCGAACAGGGCAATGTCGATATGCTGGCCTTCGCCCGAGACGGCATCGCGATGATTCAGCGCCGCCAGGATACCGATAATGGCGTAAAAGCCTGCCGTCAGATCCGACACCGCGTAGCCGACTTTTTGTGGCCCGCCCCCCGGTTCTTCTGCAGGATTGCCGGTCAGGCTCATCAGACCGCTCATAGACTGGAATATCGGATCGTACCCGGGCCGATGGCTGTAGGGCCCCGATTGACCGAAGCCGGTAATGGAACAATACACCAGACGCGGATTAACGGCTTTGAGCGAATCGTAATCCAGACCATAACGGGCCAGATCGCCAGCCTTGAAATTCTCGATCAGCACATCGCACTGCTTGACCAGTTGGCGAATCACATCCTGGCCTTCCGGGCTGGACATATTAACCGTGACCGAGCGCTTGCCACGATTCATCGCCAGAAACGATGAAGTTTCGGCGGTTTCGTTGCCGGCCTCGTCTTTTGCCCGGTAACCCTGCTGCCGAACATCGTCGCCACGACCGGGGCGCTCCACTTTGATCACGTCTGCTCCCAGGTCGGCCAGCATCTGGCCGGTCCACGGTCCGGAAAATACCCTTCCCAGGTCCAGCACCCGGATATGCGAAAGCGTTTGTGCCATGTTTACTCCAATTTCATTTCAGTTGCTATAGTCAGATGCGCCATTGAACGCGCTGTTCAATGGCCATTTTTCAGTTATATTCTCGCCCTGTCCGACGCGCCGCGATATCACACGCAATAATGATCCGGACAGATGCGAAGCCCGCAGGTCAACGGTTTAACCCGCGCGCAGTCCGCGAGCGTGCCGGTCACGAAACAGGCAGCGCCAGCACCACCTTGGCCAGGATATTGCGCTGGATCTCATTGGTGCCACTGAATATCTTTGCTGCAGCGGCGTTGTATAGCGGCATCTGCAAATCATCCACGGTCACGACCCGCTCATCGACCTTATCAACCAGTCCCTGTCCGGTGCCCACGAAAGCGGCGGCGCCTGCCGTACCTGCCTGTTCTCCTGCGGCATCCAGCAGCAGAAGCGATGCTTTCTCATGCGTTTCCGTCGCCCATATTTTCAGCAGCGACACATTGGCAGGCAACGGCTCATTGCGCCGGACAATATCGGAAAACGCCGCATAAGCAGACGACAGATCGGCAATATCCATATGCAGCTGGGCATACTCGGCCATGAAGGCCGGATCTTCATTCAGCCCGGTCGCGCCAATAACCTTGTCAATCATGGCCAGCGTATTCTGTGCGTGTTTGGGGTTGCCGCTGAACAGGCGTTCGAAACCGAGCAGCGCCTTGGAAATGGTCCACCCCTGGTTCAATTGGCCCACCAGATTCTCCTGGGGCACTTTCACTTCATCGAAGAAAATTTCGCAATATTCCTCGTCTCCCGCAATGGTGCGGATCGGCCTGACTGTAATGCCGGGCGTGCGCAGATCTACCATCAGAAAGCTGATGCCTGCCTGCTTCTTCACATCCTTGTCGGTGCGCACCAGCATAAACATATGGGTCGCATCCTGGGCCAGCGTAGACCAGGTTTTCTGGCCATTGACAACGAAATGGTCGCCCTGTGCCACAGCCTCGCAGCGCAGGGATGCCAGATCAGACCCGGCATTCGGCTCTGAATAGCCCTGCGCCCAAACATGCTCACCCGACAAGATGGCAGGCAAGTACTTTTGCTGTTGCTCCGGCGTGCCATAGCGAATCAGAATCGGGCCCAGCATGACAAGGCCCTGATCGGGCGGGCGCCCCACGCCGTAGCGTTCCTGCTCTTCGATATAGGCAATCATTTTTTCCGCAGACAATGCCATGCCTCCGTATTGTTTGGGCCATGAAGGCGCAATCCACTTTTGGCGCGCCAGCGTACGGTACCAATCGCCGATCTCATGCCAGTGCAGGCGGCCGGTACGATGGCGCAAGTGCTCTGGATAGTGTGCCCGATAAAAAGCACGCAACATCTGCCGAAATTCGGCTTCAGGCATCGCATCCCAATCTCCATCGGTGGGAAATGATGTCCAGGTTTTTTCCGGCGCATCCACGTTGTCGGGCGTGCCGGCGGACCCGGCCGGCTGCTGTTGCAATGCCTGCAGATAGCGTGTCAGGTGGGCGCGCCGGTTACCCAGCTCGCTCGATAGTGCGATGGCCTTCTTGAGCATCAGCCCGACATCGGACTCATCCGAATACCCCATTCCGCCGTGCATTTGCACCGCCAGACGGGTAACCTGACCCGCGGCCTGTTCAGCACGAGCCTTCAGCCTGCTGGCCTGCATGGCCAGCGCAGCGGGCGTCTGCCCTGGTGCCGCAGTGATTTCCCACAGGGCAAACTCGAGCATCTGCAATTGGATATAACTGTCTACCATGCGATGCTGCAGGCTCTGGAACGAGCCTATCGGCTTGCCAAACTGCACCCGCACCTTCATGTATTCCAGGGTGGTATCAAAGGCACGCCGGGCGCAGCCGAGCAATTGCGCCGACAGCGCAATGCGTGCGTAATCATTGGCTTTGTCCACTGCAGCCAGCACTTGTGGGCCGCGCGCAAGCACCTGAGTCTCATCAACAGGACTTGCCTGCAATTGCAATGCACCCATGCTGCCTGCATCCACTCGCGGCAAATCGGTCAGTTGCACGCCCTCTGCGCCCGCTGGAATCCATAACAGGACATCGTCGTTCTGCTCGCGCGCCAGAATCAGCCAGCCGCTGGCGCCCGTGCCGGGCGACACGCCGACAAAGCGTCCCGAAACAGAGCACGCTGCGCCATTCACTGACACAACCGGGCCCGGGCATGCCCGAACCTGTCCCGGAAACTGTTGCCAGGCAGTGCCGACCACCAGGGACCCATCTGCAATCGCTGCAAGCAGGCGATCACGCAATGGGCTTTGCGTAAGTGAACTCAGTAGCGTCACGGTTTGCACGGCAACGGCAACCAGTGGTTCTGCCGGCAACGCCGCGCCCAGTTCCTGGGCAATGGCGTTCATTTCACCCAGCCCAAGACCCAGCCCGCCCTGTTCCTCGGGAACCAGCACGGCCAGCCAGCCCGCTTCAACCATTTGCTGCCAGAACGCCTGGTCCAGCGCGGGCGACTGCAATACACGCTCGCGAATGCGCTCGGCATGATTAGTGCGTGACAGAAAATCCCTGGCGCTATCGCCAAAGGCATCGATTTGTTGCTTATCCAATGACATTTACTTTTCTGCTCCCTGAGCAAATTCATACAGTTCCGATGGGTTGTCTACCCATACCTGACGGCGAGTCGCGTCATTGCCGAACCAGTCCCAGGCCAGTTCGATCAGGCGACCCACATCCGGGGCCCGTTCGCCCATTCGAACATACGGCCAGTCTGATCCCCACAGCACACGGTTTACATTGGCCTCAAGCAGCGCGTCGTGAAACGGCCGCACATCGGCGTAGTCTGGCGCCTGAGTCGATACCCGACACACCGACAGCTTGATCCACAAACGATTCTCGCGCAGCAACCTGCAGACCAACTGAAATAGCGGGTCCTGCACGCCCCGGGCCAACACAACGCTGGCCATATGGTCGATGACCACAGGCAGGCCCAGATCAGTCACGCGTTCCAGCCACGGCGCATAGCGCTCATACGGGCCCCACATTTGCACATGCATACCGGCTGCGCGCATAGCCGGCGCCAGCGTCTGGATACTGTCAAACCCCACGCTTCCCGGAAACAGATTGCCTTGCGGATCGCGCGCCTCGATAAAGCGCAGGCCGCAAATGCCGGCAGCGCGCCATTGCATCAGCTGTTGTGTATCCGTGCCGGGCGCAGCCACGCCAATACCGCGCAGTTGCGCAGGCCGTCGCGCAATAGCGTCAATGATGGCCGATACATCGGTTCCGTAGGGCGCCGGCTGGACCAGTACCCCACGCTGCACGCCAACAGTATCGAGCATGCTCAGGTAACGCGTTGCGGGCGCATCCGGCGGCGCGTATGTCGAGCGCAAGTGCAGGGGAAAATCGGCATAGGGGCCAAAGACGTGGCAATGAGTATCACAACTGTCATTGGGCAATGTCACCGCAGGCGGCGTTGGCATGCGCGGCATTTCCACGCTATCGGGAATGTAGTTTTCGGTCACGCCGCGATGTCCTCCAGGCAGATGGGCGCCAGCGTGCTCAGGGCCTGTACGCCGTCACGCTGCGCAGGCACCAACGGGGCTGGCGCGCCATCGGGCAGCGGAATTTCGTGGGCATTGAGGGTCATGGACACCATGGTGTAATAGCCCACCACGGCAGTCAGCTCGACAACACCAGTCACATCGAACCAGGTGCGGATGCGCTCATATACAGCGGGCGCAACGGTGCCGTGCGCCAGCAACTGCCGCGCAAACTCATAAACGGCGGCATCCTGCGGTTCGGTAAAACCCGGCGGCTCGCAGTTCTTGATTTCATCTGCAATTGCCTGAGGCAGGCCGGCTGACAGTGCAGCCTGCTCGTGGATATACCACTCGATCTGACTGTTCCAGTAGCGCGCTGTCACCAGAATCGCCAATTCGTTCAGCCGTGGCGGCAGGCTGGTGCCAAAGCGCAGCATTTCGCCCAGCTTCTGCCAGCGCTGGGCCAGCTCCGGATTGTGCAGGACGGCGCGCAATGGCCCAACCAGCCGACCACGCGGGCCGCTCACGATGTCGTCATAGACGGCACGCTGGGCTTCGTTCATGGTCTCTACAGTGGGAAAAGGGATACGACTCATAAATTTTCCTGGAGTTGTTACGGTGATATCTTTTGAAAACAAGGGGGCAACTGCCTGGCAGTCAGGGGGTTTCCGCCGGCTCGGTGGCGGCAACAGAAGGGCGGCGAACGAACACGTCGGCATGCCAGCGCGCCAGATCGGGCGCACGCTGGCGCCAGTTCAGATCGGCAAACCGGTAGTCAAGATAGGAAAGCGCGCAACCAATCGTGATGGCGCCCATATCAAATCCCCCGTGCTCGATATCGCCCACGTTGTCCTGCAGAAAATTAAGCGTCGCTTCGGTTTTGAGCGCAAACGCACTTAACCAGGCGGACGTCTGTTTCTCTTCAGTCTTATTGCGTTCCTGGCGAAACAGCAACAGGGCATCCATGAAGCCGTCGCCCAGCGCCTGCTGCCTTAATACGCGTACGCGCTGTTGCGGGTCTGCAGGAAACAGCGCCAGGCCCCGCTCTGCAGCACGCCAGGCCAGATACTCGCAAATGACGCGCGAATCAAACAGGCTGTAACCATCATCGAGCACCAGCGTGGGCAGCTTGATCAGCGGATTGTCCGGGAGTAATGTCAGATTCGGTTCGGCCATGGCAACCGGCGTGCGAACCAGCTCGACGGCGTCGGCCTGGTCGGTTTCGTGAAGAACGATCATTACTTTGCGCACGAATGGCGAGCGGGGTGACCAATGCAGTTTCATCATGTCTCTTGATAGTTAATTAAGTTGCAATTTTCAGGCGTCCTGCGGTTGCTCAGGACTCGGTTTTTTTATAGGGAATACGGGCCAGCTGGAAGGCATCCCGAGTGTGCGAATACCAGCCGGCGCCATGCATGCGCCCGACCAGGTCCAGCTTGTTGCCATCGATATAGCATTTGTCTGCGTCAATCACGGCGGCATCATCCACGTGCAGGCCTTCGACCCGGGCAAGTAAAATAATGCGCTTGCTATCGACATCAATCTCCTTCCACAGCCGGCATTCCAGCGCCACAGGGCTGCCGGCAATCCGGCCTGGCTTGACCTTTTCCGACGGCAGCGTAACCAGCCCTGCTTGCTGCAGTTCGTCAATATGAAAAGGATATTCGGTGGCGGTGATATTCATAGCATCCAGCAGCGAGGCCGGCACCAGATTGACGACAAACTCGCCGGTGCGTTCAATATTGCGCAGGCTGTCTTTCTTTTGCTCACCATGATGGCCAATGCCAAGCGCCACGACAGGCGGATCACCGGACAACACGTTGAAAAAGGAAAACGGCGCAGCATTGTAGGCGCCGTCCTCAGTCTGGGTAACTACCCAGGCAATGGGGCGCGGCAGCACGACGCTCCCCATCAGTTTGTAGGTATTTTTACCTTCCAGGGCCTGCATATCGAAATACATATCTGTCTCCGTGTGTGTCAAAGTCATGGTTTTGCGCAACGCCAGGGTCACATTGATGAATGCAGCAAGTGTGAATGCCTCATGACGAATGCTTAACGGCGAAAGAAACAAAAGGCGAAAAAGCCATACTTATGACCTTTTAAATATAACATCAATCCCGCGCCTGAACAAGCGTCTAGGCGGTAGGAAAGACTTAAAGCAGAAAACGTGTGGACAATGCGCTACCGGCTGGCCCATACAGCGCAGCCGGACCGCAGGACATGTCGGTCCGTATCACGGCCTGGATGATGTCCGGACACGTTTGCCTGGACATGTTCACCTGATACGGCACGTCCAACGTCGCGCCAAACCGACAGTAGCCGGCCTTTGAACTAGGCCGTCGCAGAGAACCTCAGCACGCCCTTGTCGTCTTCGGCGCGTGTCAGTTTACCCTCGTGATAAAGCGTATGCAGATGGGCCAGCGCCTCGCCCATGGCAAATGTCATCTGATGCAGATCCAGCTTGCGCTTGAACATCAGCGGCACCACGTCGGATGCCGACATCGGTTTCTCACTACACCATTGCAGCACTTCGCTCAGCCGTTCGGTATGGTGATCGTGCTGCTGACGCAGCCGTTCGTGCAACCCCTTGAACGGTCGGCCGTGCGAAGGCAGCACCAGCGTGTCTTCAGCCAGCGGCTCGTAGCTGTCCAGCGATTGCAGATACAGCTTCAAAGGATCCGCGTCGGGTTCATGATCAAAGACGCTGACGTTGGTCGAGATACGCGGCAATACCATGTCGCCGGAAATCAGCACCTTGATTTCCGGACAGTACAGGCTGATGTGTTCCGGCGCATGACCGTAACCCGCAATGAACTCCCACACGCGGCCACCGATGCGCAGGCGCTCTCCACCCAACATCCGCACGAATCGCCGGGGCATGCCTTCAACCAGCGAAGGGTAGTAGCTGGCGCGCTGGCGAATCTGCTCCTGCGCGCTGGCATCGGTCAGGCCATGACGCGCAAAATGCGCCACCGCTACATCCCCCCCGGTGCCCGCCCCGCCTGCCGGTCGCGACGACCACAGCGATGCGACGTAAAAATCCGTCATGCTCATATGCAGCGGCGCGTTCCAGCGCTCACAGATCCATGCCGCCAGACCGGTATGATCGGGATGCATATGGGTAACGATCAGGCGCAGAACCGGCAGGCCTTCCAGCGCGTTTTCAAAAATGGTTTCCCACAATGCCTTGACTTCGGGTTTGGCAATGCCAGTGTCCACTACCGTCCAGCCCTGGCGGCCGTCCACTTCATCCCGGAGCAACCATAGGTTGATATGATCCAATGCAAACGGCAGGGGCATGCGAATCCATTTGACGCCGGGGGCGATAGCCCTGGCCTGCCCCGGTTGTGGCAGCTCATCGCCGAAGGGATAATCCAGTCTTGCTTCAAGTTCGTTCATGCGTACCGCTCCTCATTGACATTTGGTTTTAATTCATAGATCATAGTTTACGTTAACGTAAACATGCAAGCCCGAATCCCCTTGCGGGCTGCTTTGCCTCCATGAACCCACGCACCTGGTCTATTTCCGAACTCGCGGAAGAATTCAATATCACGCCGCGAACGCTTCGTTTCTACGAAGATCACCGCATTGTCAATCCCATCCGGGATGGACAAAAGCGTATCTACACCCATCGGGACCGGACACGCCTGAAGCTGGCCTTGCGTGGCAAACGGCTGGGACTGCAATTGTCCGAAATCTGCTCGCTTATCGGCATGTACGAGGGCCCTGGCAGTACGCAGCCGCAATTGCAAAGCTACCTGACGATCCTCACCCGCCATAAGCTGCAATTGATGCAGCAAAAGCAGGACCTGGACCAGACCCTGGCCGAAATCGGCGAGCAGGAAAAAAACTGCCTGAAACTGCTGAGCGAAGTGGACGCGGCCGCTGCGCCCAAGTGAGCGCACCAGCCCTCCGACGCAGGCAGGCGTCGCAGCTATGGAGGCCGGAAGGGGTCATGACAACCACAGTCAGGAGCGTGTGGACGCACTGCACGCACGGGCCCTTGCCGCCGATTGAAATGCACTGCCGGTTTACGGGTTTATACTGATCCGGTGTTTATTGACGTTTACGTAAACGTAATGATATATTAAGCGCTTATCCCGGACAGGTGCGATCCCCGTGATCAGTGGGCAATTTCCACACTGGCGATTACCCTTGTTTACCCACTTCGGTCATCAAGCCGCGATCCGGTTCACGTAAACTTATATCTGTCAGTGCGGCCTTATTCTGTGGGTCCACTCACACACCACAACGACGGAGACTTTTCATGACGCTTCCCGGTTTGAATTTTGATCTAGGCCAGGATCTGGATATGTTGCGCGATGCCGTAGCCGATTTTGCCAAGGCGGAAATCGCCCCACGTGCGGCCCAGCTGGATCGCGACGACCAATTCCCCATGGACCTGTGGAAAAAATTCGGCGACCTGGGCGTCCTGGGCATGACGGTGAGCGAAGAATATGGCGGCGCCAACCTTGGCTACCTGGCCCATATGATCGTCATGGAAGAGTTCTCGCGTGCCAGTGCCTCGGTGGCCCTGTCCTACGGCGCTCACTCCAATCTGTGCGTCAACCAGTTGCATCGCAACGGCACCGAAGCGCAAAAGAAAAAATATCTGCCCAAACTCATCAGCGGCGAACATATCGGCGCACTGGCCATGAGCGAACCGGGCGCCGGTTCCGACGTGGTCAGCATGAAACTGCGCGCCGAGAAAAAAGGCGACCGCTACGTGCTCAATGGCACCAAAATGTGGATCACCAACGGCCCGGATGCAGATACCCTGGTGGTGTACGCCAAAACCGACCCTCAGGCCAATGCCAAGGGCATTACCGCCTTTATCATCGAAAAAGGCTTCAAGGGGTTTTCCGTCGCCCAGAAACTGGACAAACTGGGCATGCGCGGCAGCCATACCGGCGAACTGGTGTTTGAAAACTGCGAAGTCCCCGAAGAAAATATATTGGGCCAGCTCAACGGCGGCGTAAAGGTACTCATGAGCGGGCTCGATTATGAACGTGCCGTGCTGGCCGGCGGACCGCTGGGCATCATGCAAGCCGTGATGGATATCACCGTGCCCTATGTGCATGAGCGCCAGCAGTTTGGCCAGGCAATCGGCCAATTCCAGCTGATTCAGGGGAAAATGGCCGATTTGTACACCACGCTGCAGGCTAGCCGGGCCTTTTGCTACACCGTCGGAAAGCACCTGGATCGCCTGGGCGCAGGCCATGTGCGCGAGGTGCGTAAAGATTGCGCCGCCGTGATCCTGTATTGCGCAGAAAAAGCCACCTGGATGGCCGGTGAAGGCATCCAGATCCTGGGCGGCAACGGTTATATCAACGAGTACCCCACGGGACGCCTGTGGCGAGATGCCAAGCTGTACGAGATCGGCGCCGGCACCAGTGAAATTCGCCGCATGCTTATCGGGCGCGAGCTGTTCAACGAAACACGCTAGTCATTTGGCCTGGTCAGCGAACCGGGCCACTAGCTGCAAGACAAAAGATACATGACTATGCCGCTCACCGCAGATCATCAGCAAGTCCGACAAGTCGATCCGCCCGTGCCGGAGCCTTCTGCGCTGGCCGCAGAAATTCTGGCCGGCTTCAACCGGCACTATTCGCTGTTCCGCTTTGTCGCACAAAGGGCCAAAGCGCTGTTTGAGTCACACGACTGGCATGGCATGCAGCGGGTCAACCGCGAGCGGATAGACTACTACGACACGCGGGTGCGCGAATGCACAAGGCAGATCACCCAGTTGCTGGACAGGACCCGCATGGCCATGCAGGATCCGAGGGTCAGCGGCGCCTTTACCGAAGAACAAAGCCAGTACTGGCAGGATATCAAGCAAGCCTTTACGCAACTGCTGCTGGAACATAGCCAGCCCGAGTGCGCGGAAACCTTCTTCAACTCGGTCTGCAGTCGGATCATGCATCGCGACTACTTTCATAACGACTTTTTGTTTGTGCGTCCTGCCGTTGCCACCGATTACATCGATGCCCAGGGCAGTTCCTATCGCGTTTATTACCCTCACACGCACGGCATTGTATCCACGGTCATCGATATGGTGGCCGATTTCGGGCTGGCCCTGCCTTACCATGACCTGCCAAAAGATGCCCATCTGCTTGCCCGTCGTGCCGTCGGCGTGCTGCGCAGGGAGATCATCAAAACCGGCGGTTCGCGCATTGCGCCCGACTGCCAGATTCATGTGCTGCGCAGTCTGTTCTTCCGTAACAAGGGCGCCTATATCATTGGTCGCTTCATCAACAACGGGCAGCTCTATCCGTTTGCCATTCCACTGCTGCATACACCGGCGCACGAAGTGAGGTTGCATGCTCTGCTGCATACCCGTGCCGATATCAGCACGCTATTTAGTTTTACCCGTGCCTATTTTCTGGTAGACATGGAAACGCCCTCCTCTTACGTCTCGTTCCTGCACACGCTGATGCCGGCCAAACCCAAGGCAGAGCTGTATACGGCTATCGGCCTGCAGAAACAGGGCAAGACGCTGTTCTACCGCGACTTCCTGCATCATCTCACGCATTCGACCGATACTTTCGACATTGCTCCGGGCATCGAGGGGATGGTGATGACCGTATTTACACTGGGCTCCTATCCCTATGTGTTCAAACTCATCCGCGACAAGATCCGCAAAGATGGGATGGTGCACAAGACCGTTCGCCAGAAATACCAGATGGTAAAACTGCATGATCGGGTCGGACGCATGGCAGATACCTGGGAGTATTCGCAAGTTGCCCTGCCGCTACACAGGTTTTCCGATGCCTTGCTCAAAGAGTTACGCACCGAAGTGCCCAGCCTTATCGAAGAGACCGAAAATGCCATCGTCTTTCGGCATGTCTATATCGAACGCCGCATGACCCCGCTAAACCTGTATCTGAACCGGGCCAGCGATGCTGCACTTGAAGACGCCGTCAAAGGCTACGGGGATGCCATCGCCGAACTGGCTGCGGCCAATATTTTTGCAGGCGATATGCTGTACAAAAATTTCGGCGTCACCCGTCTGGGCCGCGTCGTGTTTTATGACTATGACGAAATACAGCCGGTCACCGAGATGGTCTTCCGAAAGATCCCGCCGGCGCCCAATGAAGAAGCCGAGATGTCCGACGAGCCCTGGTACGCCGTTCACGCCAATGATGTTTTCCCCGAGGAATTCGAACGATTCCTGCTGGGAGACCCGCGCGTGCGGCGGGCATTCCTGAAACACCATGCCCAACTGCTGGATTTCCAATGGTGGCAGAACAGGCAGAACCGGGTGGCGTCCGGTAAAATCGAAGATATCTTTCCCTACCCCGCCGAGCGCTGCCTGCATCGTGCAGACATGCCGCGGCAACATAATTCATTAAAGGAATCGACATGAATGATCCTATCGTAATCGTTTCTGCTGCCCGCACGCCCATGGGGGCAATGATGGGCAGCCTTTCCGGGCTGGCCGCACATGAACTGGGCGCCACCGCCATCCGCGCCGCTGTAGAGCGGGCGGGCATCAAGGCCGACGATGTCCAGGAAGTGATCATGGGCAACGTCCTGCAGGCCGGACAGGGTCAGGCGCCGGCGCGCCAGGCGGCATTGGGCGGCGGGTTGCCTAAAAGCGTGGCATGCACCACCATTCATAAAGTCTGCGGTTCGGGCCTGAAAGCGGCCATGCTTGCGCATGACCTGTTGCTGGCCGGCAGTGCCGAGGTGGTGGTTGCCGGAGGCCAGGAAAGCATGAGCAACGCCCCGTATCTGTTGCTCAAAGGTCGCCAGGGTTATCGCTATGGTCACTCTACCGTCTATGATCATATGGCGCTGGACGGGCTGGAAGACGCCTACGAGCGCGGCACTGCCATGGGCGTCTTTGCTGAAAAATGTGCTGATAAATACACCTTTAGCCGCCAGGACCAGGACGCATTTTCCATCGAGTCGCTCAAGCGCGCCAATGCCGCCATTGCCGATGGCAGCTTCGAATGGGAAATTGCCCCCGTGACCGTCAGTGGCCGGGGTGGCGACACCATCGTCAGCACCGATGAGTCACCCGGCAAGGCCAAACCCGAAAAAATTCCCGCCCTCAAGCCGGCGTTCAAAAAAGACGGCTCTGTCACGGCTGCAAATTCATCATCCATTTCCGATGGCGCGGCAGCGCTGGTCATCATGCGTGAATCCACCGCAAAAAAACTGGGGGCAACGCCTATCGCGCGTATTGTGGGCCATTCCCAACACTCTCATGAACCCGAATGGTTTACCACTGCGCCGGTCAGCGCCATCAAAAAACTGCTGGACAAGCTTTCATGGAGCAAAGACGACGTTGATCTTTACGAAATCAACGAAGCCTTCGCCGTGGTAACCATGGCCGCCATGAAAGAGCTGGAACTGGATCACGCCAAAGTCAATATCCATGGCGGGGCCACTGCACTGGGCCATCCTATCGGTGCATCCGGCGCACGCATTCTGACCACATTGATTGGCGCGCTGCGCAAGACCAAAGGAAAACGCGGCGTGGCTTCTTTGTGCATCGGCGGCGGGGAAGCTGTGGCGCTGGCCGTCGAAATGATCTGACCTTGTGGCTTATCCGTGTCGGGCGACCATCTGCCCGGCGCGGCTTTCACCAAACCATCCACCCTGTTGCTCGCGCCGGTCGGCACGCAGCTGCCGGCTACTTGCATGGAAATGTTTTATGCCCGTTATCACCTCAAAAATCAACGCCCGTTCAGCAGGCTTTCTGGAAAACGCACAGGCAATGCAGCAACAGATTGACGATCTGAAGCAGCACCTGGAAAAAACCGCACTGGGTGGCAGCGAAAGTGCCCGCGCCAAACATGTGGCGCGCGGCAAACTGCTGCCACGCGACCGTGTTGAACGCCTGCTGGATCCCGGTTCGCCTTTTCTGGAACTCTCGCCCATGGCAGCGCACGGGATGTATGAGGGCGACGCGCCCGGCGCCGGCGTCATTACCGGCATTGGTCGGGTCAATGGCGTCGAGTGCGTTATCGTCTGCAATGATGCCACGGTCAAGGGCGGCACGTACTACCCCATGACGGTCAAGAAACATTTGCGGGCCCAGGAAATCGCCCAGCAGAATCGCCTGCCCTGCATTTATCTGGTGGATTCGGGCGGCGCCAACCTGCCGCGCCAGGACATGGTGTTCCCGGACCGCGATCATTTCGGACGCATTTTTTACAATCAGGCGGTCATGTCCTCCATGGGCATTGCGCAAATTGCCGTTGTCATGGGCTCGTGCACCGCCGGCGGCGCCTATGTGCCTGCCATGAGCGATGAATCGATCATCGTCAAAAACCAGGGCACCATCTTTCTGGGCGGCCCGCCACTGGTCAAAGCGGCGACGGGCGAAGTCGTCACTGCCGAAGATCTGGGCGGCGGCGATGTACACACGCGCCTGTCGGGCGTTGTTGATCATCTGGCCAACAGCGACCTGCATGCCCTGCAACTGGCGCGCGACACAGTGGCACGCTTAAATATCAAAAAGAACATCCCCCTTAAATTGCAAGCGGTGCGTGAACCCCTGTACGACCCTTCTGAACTGAACGGCATCATTCCAGCCGATACCCGCAAGCCTTACGACGTTCGCGAAGTCATTGCGCGCATTGTCGACGGTTCTGAATTCGATGAGTTCAAGGCGCGCTTTGGTACCACACTGATTACCGGCTTTGCCCATCTGCATGGCATGCCTGTCGGCATCATTGCCAATAACGGCATCCTGTTTTCCGAAGCTGCGCAAAAAGGCGCGCACTTTATTGAACTGTGCTGCCAGCGCAAGATCCCGCTTATCTTTTTGCAGAACATTACCGGTTTTATGGTGGGTCGCAAATACGAAAACGAAGGCATTGCCCGTCACGGCGCCAAAATGGTCACCGCCGTGTCCACCGCTTCAGTTCCTAAGATCACCGTTCTCATTGGCGGCTCTTTCGGTGCCGGCAACTACGGCATGTGCGGCCGCGCCTTCAATCCGCGCATGCTCTTCATGTGGCCCAATGCCCGTATCTCGGTCATGGGCGGCGAGCAGGCGGCCAGCGTGCTGTCTACGATCCGCCGCGATGGCATCGAGGCCAAGGGCGGCAGTTGGTCTGCCGACGAAGAAGAACAATTCAAGGCCCCGATTCGCGATCAGTACGAACGCGAAGGTCACCCTTACTATGCCACTGCACGCCTGTGGGACGACGGCATCATTCAGCCTGCCGACACCCGCCGGGTGCTGGCGCTGAGCCTGTCCGCAGCCCTGAACGCCCCGATAGAAGACACCCGTTTCGGCGTGTTCCGTATCTGACCGGAGACAAGATCATGTTCCATACCATCCTGATTGCCAATCGCGGCGAAATCGCGTGCCGCGTGGCCGCCACTGCCCGCCGCATGGGCATTCGCACTGTCGCGGTCTACTCCGATGCCGATGCCAACGCCGCCCACGTCCATGCCTGCGATGAATCGGTTCATATC
>JBOIGK010000063.1:0-1698 GCA_050742695.1 Advenella sp.
CTCTCGACGAGGCATACCAGCACTGACTACCGAACTAGGCAGCGGCGCAACACTTGACCCAAAAGGCCTGCTCGTTGCCGAGCAAGGCGTGCGGCGTGTCTTGCGCCATTACGGTATAACTCCAAACATCGATTGTTTCCCGCCGGATGGCACCCGACTGCTGTCGTCCCTTGGGCCCCGTCATGCGATTTATGCACCCGCTGCTGGCCTGATGGAGCCGGTAGTACAGGTAGGAGACTTGGTACAGAAAGGTCAGCCAGCCCTGCGATTGCATAACCTGCGTCATCCGCTAAATGAACCGCTCACGCTATCTTTCAGTGCGGATGGCGTCGTTTCATGTCGGCGTTTTCCCACCTTGTGTGCGCGAGGCGACGGCTTGTTCCACCTTGCTACGCCGTTGGAAGAAGAAGGTTGATCAGTACTTTGGATAAATAAATTGATCAGAACATCCGCCTGAAACGTTAATTCAAATGCAATGTCCCAAAAACGAATCAACCAAATCTGTACTCAATTGAGAAAAATGGATATGCTTCAGCACACCAAAATATTCAAGCAATCACCGCCGTGTAGCCGACATGATTCCGGCCGAATATAGCATTCAGATGCTATTGATTTATTTCTTTGGCTCCATTTTCAGGCACATAAATCATCCGGCCGTCATCCAGACGATAGGTCACACCCGCGCGGGCACCCTCCCCCTGTCCAACTTTGCCATTGGATTCATAGCGAGTCAGTTCCTTTCCTTCCTTGACCGTAATGCGCATGTCGGCCTGCCCGGGATTTTCTACGACCACCACATTTTCCTGGGACAGAGGACTCAGTGGATTCTGTGCGATCACAACCATCAGCAGCCCAATGATGACCAGAAACAGATCGATGAGATTGACGACCGACAACATGGGATCGGTGTCATCGTCCTCTAGGAAACGCATTACGCCGACTCCTCTTGCAATAACAGGGTACGTTCAGCCCGATGCAAATCCTGCAGTAGCCAGCGACGACGTATGGTGAGGATGAAAAAACAAAGGCTGGCAGCCAGCAGTGCGAGAATAACAGCCGAGAACGCGGCCACCATGTTTTTACCTACTTCTGTCGCATCGCCATTGCCCAGCGCCAGCAAAGCTGGCCCCATGGGAATCATGGTGGCGATAAGGCCCAGCATCGGTGCAGTGCGTGACACAATCCGCAGCCATTCCAGCTTTTTCAGGATATACAGTTCCAGATCACCAGAAGATATTGCCTGACGCTGTAAATAGTTCCTGGCCTGTTTCAGCAGCCTATCGACGCTTGCCTGCCGACGCCGTTGCCAGCCTTCAACCAAAAACGCCCCCAGCATCCCTACTGCATACAATAGAGACAAGACAATGAGAAGCAGGACCGGCATAAGAAAAACGCGGGAGACTGCGTATAGCAAGTGTTCGATATCGGCAAAAAAGTCCATTAGGTTGTCTCGGGTTATAGGGATCAATCGGAAAAATGAAAATGGGTTCAGGTCAAATCTGTGCGCTGTGTCAATTGGCGGTCGACCCACCACTGGCGCACCCCGCCAGTGACCGCGACAAACAGCAACAAGAGTAAAGCCAGTGGCGTTTCCGGCGACGGTTCGGCAGAAACCTCCACGCGCTCCAGAATCTGCCCATGCACGGCTTGTAGCTCCTGCTCTGTTGAACCTTGAGTATCCGCCGTTTGGGCATGGGC
>JBOIGK010000064.1:0-2461 GCA_050742695.1 Advenella sp.
AGGAGGAAGTGGGTCTTAAACCCGAGCATGTACGAATATTAGGTCGAACACGAGACTGGTTACGCTACAACGTACCTGATAACTTTGTCAGACGGGACTCACGCGGGCATTATAAGGGACAGAAACAGATCTGGTTCCTGTTGCGCCTGGTGGGCAAGGACACCGACGTCAGCTTGAGGGCGACGCATCATCCGGAATTTGACGCCTGGCGCTGGCATACCTACTGGGTACCGCTGGATGTGGTCATTGAATTCAAACGTGATGTGTATCACCGTGCGCTCAAAGAGTTGTCGGATATCCTGTTTCGTCGACACGGAGAGTCACGTTTTTTGCGTCAGCGTAACGGCACAGGCTCAGTGCCGCGCAAAAGCGCGCACGTAAAAGACGCCGCCAGCAACAAAAAAGGGTATGCCGTCAATCCGGCGGGAGCTGACACGTCTGCCGCCATCGCAGCCGCAGGCGAGTCGCCCAAAGGGGGCAAGCCTGTTATGGCGGGGCGCCAGAATGCCAAGCCTGGCGCCAAACGCAATTTTGAAGCCGGTCACGGCCAGCGCGCAGCGCAGGGGCAGACGCAGAAGCAGGCCCCACGGCACGCGCGCAATGGCCGTGTGCATACATCCGAGGGCAACACGCAGGCGCATCGCGCCAAGGCGCTACCGGTAACCCGTTAGTTACGTTACACGTGGATTTTGCCGAGTACATGCAAGGCAACGCAAGACAGATCAAGGCAAGGGTAGGGCAGCGCGGGGTAACGGCCTGATGCCAGGCGCAGCCCGGTGTTGTTATTTACCCGCCACAAGATAACCCGGCACAAGATGCAGCCTATCTCGCCTAAAGGCGCAGTCGCGCTGGTGTTCAAATGAACAGCAGCACAGGCCGGCTGTGCAGGCCCTGCATCAGGGCCTTGTTGCCGGTCGGGGCAGGTGGGCGTGGCGGTATGTCGTGTTATTTGCTTGGTGTCAGCCGGGTGATCAGGCTGGAAGTATCCCAGCGCTTGCCGCCATTTTGCTGCACTTCTGCATAGAACTGGTCCACCACGGCAGTGACCGGCAGCAGCGCGCCGTTGCGTTTGGCCTCGACCAGCACCAGCCCAAGATCCTTGCGCATCCAGTCTACGGCGAAACCAAAGTCGAATTTGCCCTGCACCATGGTTTTGCCCCGGTTTTCCATTTGCCAGCTCTGGGCGGCACCCTTGCTGATGACATCCAGCACGGCATTCATATCCAAATTAGCACGCAATCCGAAGGCAATGGCTTCGGACAGCCCCTGCACCAGTCCCGCAATGCAAATCTGATTGACCATCTTTGCCAACTGGCCGGCACCATGTTCGCCCAACAGGGTCACCGCGCGCGCAAAATGACCGGCTACGGGTTTGATTTTCTCAAAGACCTCCGGTTCGCCACCACACATGACAGTGAGTACGCCGCCGACAGCCCCGGCCTGACCGCCAGATACAGGCGCATCAATAAAGCTGAATTGACCTTGCCGGGCGGCAGCCGCCAGTTCGCGAGCCACATCGGCCGATGCGGTGGTGTGATCGACAAAAACGGCGTTCTGCTGCATGCCGTGGAATGCGCCATCGGCATCGGTGGTAACGCTGCGCAGGTCGTTGTCATTGCCCACGCAGCAAAAGACAATCTCGGCACCTTCTGCCGCCTTGGCCGGAGTAGGGGCGCTTTTGCCGCCGAATTCGCTGACCCAGTCTGCGCTCTTGCTGGCGGTACGGTTGTACACGGTAACATCGTGGCCGGCACGGGCCAGATGCCCGGCCATCGGAAAGCCCATGACTCCCAGACCAATAAATGCGACTTTTTTTGCCGGGACCGGATCGTACTGTTTGTCTGTAATTGAAGCCATGAGTGCACCTGAACGAATTGGAAGTGAATGGTAATAGAACGTAAATAGTACCTGTTTGTGTCTATTTTTTGGAAATATGGCTCAGAACAGGTAAAATTCAATCTCATTTAATTAAATCCGTGTGCACTGCATCGTAAGCGTGCCCGCATATTTTGAGAACGTGATACCACTATGCTTCAGGATTTAGATCAAGTTGCTGTCCGTATTGGGCAGCTGGTTCAGCTTACGAAACAGCTTGCTTCCGAACGGGAATCCCTGGCGACCAGACTCAAACAGGCTGAAGGCGGACGGGCAGAACTGCAAAGTCTGCTGCAAGAGCGGGAAGGCCAATTCAAGTCTATCAGCGAACGTCTGGCCAATCACGAGACCGAAGTCAATGGTATCCGGGAACAGGCCCAGACCGAGAACGTTCAGTTGCGCCAGACACTTGACGGCGCCACAGCCGAACTGCAAAGCGTCAAGCAGCAACTGGCGGCCGCCAAGAACGAGGCCAATGCCCTGAAGGAAAGTGCCAGAACGGCGCGTGAGAAAGTGGAGCGCGTACTGGCCAATCTGCCGGGCAATGCGTCAGAAGGAGTAAACTAATGGAACGCATAGATGTCTC
>JBOIGK010000065.1:0-5975 GCA_050742695.1 Advenella sp.
ATGCCCCATACCCAACCCGACTTTGAAGAACTTGTTCAACTGGCGCTGTCCCATGCCAAAAAACAGGGCGCCAGCGACGCCGCTGCCGAAGTGTCCGAATCAGGCGGTTTGTCTGTGTCGGTACGCAAGGGCAATATTGAAACCGTTGAAAAAACACAGGACCGCTCGCTGGGTGTGACCGTATACGCCGGCAACGCACGTGGGTCGGCGTCGACCTCTGACCTGTCGGCCGCCGCGATCCGCGAAACGGTCCAGGCTGCCTGGAATATCGCCAAGTACACGGCAAACGATGAAGCCGCCGGCCTGCCCGATGAAGCGGATTTGGCTGTCGAGCAGCCCGATCTGGAGTTGCACCGCCCCTGGGATATTTCATCTGAAGAGGCGGCCGAGCTGGCTATCGAGGCCGAAGCCGCTGCGCTGGACTACAGCAAGCAGATTACCAATTCGGAAGGTGCAGGGGTCGATACCTATCAGGGGCGGTTCGTGCTGGCCAACTCGCGCGGCTTCATGGGAGGGTATCCATACTCTCGCCACGGTATGTCGGTGACGGCCATTGCCGGTAAAGGCAATAATATGCACCGCGACTATTGGTATACCTCTGATCGCTACCCCGAGAGACTGGCCAAAGGTACCGATGTCGGGATGTACGCCGCGCAGCGGGCCTTGTCACGGTTGTCGGCGCGCCGTATCGGCACCGGCAAATATCCGGTCCTGTTCGAAGCGCCGCTCGCACTGGGCCTGCTTGGGGCGCTGACGCAAGCCATTAGTGGCGGGGCGCTATATCGTAAATCGACCTTTCTGCTCGATTCGCTGGGCAAGCAGGTGATGGCCGACCATCTGCAGATCAGTGAAAATCCCTTCATCAAAGGTGCGCTGGGCAGTTCTGCCTTTGATGATGAAGGCGTTCAGACCCGCGCGCGCCAGTTGCTGACTGACGGCATACTCAATGGCTACCTGCTGTCAACCTATACGGCACGTAAACTGGGCATGCGTACGACCGGTAACGCCGGTGGCTCGCACAACCTGCTGCTGAGCTCTTCGCTCACCCGTCGCACCGATGGCCTGCCTGCCATGCTCAAAAAAATGGGCACCGGCATCCTGGTTACCGAGCTGATCGGCCAGGGGGTGAACTATGTCACCGGCGACTATTCCCGGGGCGCTTTCGGCTACTGGGTGGAAAATGGCGAAATCCAGCATGCAATCACAGAATTTACGATTGCCGGCAACCTCAGGGATATATTCCTGAATATTGTCGGTGTCGGCAGCGATGTGATCACACGGGGCTCGAAAACCACAGGTTCGATCCTGATCGATTCAATGGCGATCGCCGGGCAGTAATCCGACCACAGGGAAAGTACTTAATCCGCGGTAACGCGCTATGTAAATGGACATAGTGCGTGTATATTTAGCGGGTTAAATTTTTTCCAAGAATAACGAAATACTTCGGAGTAGCCATTATGCAACGTCGTTCCTTCCTCAAAAAAGCAGGCCTGGGCGCTGTGGCCAGTACGGGCGTCATTGCCGCCCCGGTCATTGCCCAGGAAAATCCCGCGGTCAAATGGCGCATGGCGTCCAGTTTCCCCCGCAGCCTGGTCGCATTGTTCGGTTCTGCAGACCGTTTTACCAAATACGTTAAAGAAGCCACTAACGGCAATTTGCAGATTGACCTGTTTCCAGCGGGTGAAATTGTGCCAGCCTTACAGGTATTGGATGCCGTATCCAATGGCACAGTCCAGGCCGGACACACTTGTGGCTACTACTATTTAGGCAAGAATCCGTCGTTTTGTTTCGATACGGCTGTCCCCTTTGGTTTGAATGCCCGTCAGCTGAACGCCTGGATGCTCGAGGGCAACGGCAAAAAGCTGATGCGGGATCTGTTTGGCAAGGTCAATATCGTCAACTACCCCTTGGGCAATACCGGTACGCAAATGGGCGGCTGGTTCCGCAAGGAAATCAAGTCTCTGGAAGACCTCAAGGGGCTGAAAATGCGTACTGCCGGCCTGGCGGGCGAAGTGCTGGCCAAGCTCGGTGTCGTTCCCCAGCAGATTGCCGGCGGCGATATCTATCCGTCACTGGAAAAAGGCACACTGGACGCCGTTGAATTTGTCGGTCCGCTGGATGATGAAAAACTCGGCTTTAACAAAGTGGCCAAATATTACTACTACCCGGGATTCTGGGAGGGCGGCGCGCAGGTCTCGGCGTATTTCAACAAAGACGCGTTTGAAAAACTTCCCAAGCATTATCAGGCAATTCTGGAGTCTACCGTGATTCGGGCCCATACCGAAATGATGGCCATGTACGACTCCATGAATCCGGGCGCATTGCGACGCCTGATTGCCAATGGCGCTGTGCTCAAGGAGTTCCCGAAAGAGATGATGGACGCCTCTTTCACGGCTACTGCCGAAATTTACAAGAAATATTCGGACAAGGACGAGACCTTCAAGACTATCCTGACCGACTATATGGCCTATCGCGATGACTTGATCCCCTGGTTCAATGTTGTGGAAGGCTCGTATACTCGCTACGTGGCGCATGCCATATCGCAGGCGCGCAAGTAAGTTGATGTCATTGCCCTGCGGTTTATGCAGGGGTAAGCAGCAAATCGAGCCATGTTCTCGCTATACCGAGGGCATGGCTTTATTCTTGGTTTTTTTATAACGCCCGGTTATGGGCTGCTTTCTGGGTGCTGTTTCAGGGGATCAGCTTCCGGGGATCGGTTTCAGGGGCTATTTCAGGGGCTATTTCAGGGGTTCTGCCCGGTATAATCTGTGTTTTTTGTGATCGGGCCAGTTTGGGGTGTAAAACACACCAGTGCAAAACCGGCGTGCCCCGGTTACTGTAGTAGCCAGGAGACAAATCCCGAAAAAAACCGTTACGGTGGGGCGTTACTGTCTCTATTTCATTGTTTTATTTGAAAAAAAGTTTTTTGCGTGTTAATATCACGGGCTTATCTGTGTTTTTGCACTGTCGCAGGGTAATTTACAGTCATTGTATCTTTGGTGCGCTGCTGTTCATCTCCCTTGTTTATAACGTTCAGGCGAATCAGGTAAAACCGTCGGATTGCGATCGCCGGCGCCATCTTTATCCGTTTTGCGGATATTGAGCCCGTGTGCCCCCGGTAGTGATCCGCTTCAAACTCAAATTTTAGGAATACATCATGAAGACCTTTGTGGCCAAGCCCCATGAAGTCAAACGTGACTGGTATGTTATTGATGCAAAAGGCAAAGTCCTTGGTCGTGTAGCCAGCGAAGTTGCACGCCGTTTGCGCGGTAAACATAAACCGGAATTTACCCCTCACGTTGACACAGGCGATTACATCGTCATTATTAACGCAGCTGATATCGTTGTAACAGGCGCCAAATCGGAAGACAAAAAATACTTCCGTCACTCTGGCTATCCTGGCGGCATCTACGAAACAAACTTCCGGAAAATGCAAGAGCGTTTCCCTGGTCGTGCGATTGAAAAAGCCGTTAAGGGCATGTTGCCAAAAGGTCCCCTGGGTTACGCCATGATCAAGAAGCTCAAGGTGTACGCGGGTGCCGAGCATCCTCATACTGCCCAGCAGCCTAAAACGCTGGAATTTTAAGGATAAATCATGATCGGTAATTGGAATTATGGAACGGGCCGTCGTAAAACGTCAGTTGCCCGTGTGTTTCTGAAAAAAGGTACAGGTAATATTGTTGTCAATGGTAAACCTGTTGACCAGTATTTCGCTCGTGAAACAGGTCGCATGGTTGTTCGCCAGCCCCTGGTACTCACAGAGATGGTTGAATCTTTTGATTTTCACATCAATGTACACGGCGGCGGCGAAAGCGGCCAGGCTGGTGCTGTGCGTCACGGTATTACCCGTGCGCTCATCGACTACGACGCCACACTCAAGCCCGCGCTGTCAAAAGCCGGCTTGGTAACACGTGACGCCCGTGAAGTTGAACGTAAGAAAGTGGGTTTCCACAAGGCGCGTCGTCGGAAGCAGTTCAGCAAACGCTAATTTGTTTCGCGACATGTCGAAAAGGCCGCTTTTGCGGCCTTTTTCTTTTGGATTCTTTATAATAGTTTTCTGCGCTTAATAATTCAATGGATACAAACACAATGGCTTCTTCCTCTTCAACTGTCAAAGTCGGTATTGTTGGTGGTACAGGTTACACCGGGGTAGAGCTGTTGCGTCTGCTGTCCGCTCACCCCAATGTCCAGTTGCACGCCATTACCTCGCGCAAAGAGGAAGGCATGCCGGTTTCCACCATGTTTCCTAATCTGCGCGGACATGTTGACCTGGCTTTTTCAACACCTGAAAACGCTGCGCTGACCGAATGTGACGTGGTGTTTTTCGCTACGCCCCACGGTGTGGCCATGGCGCAGGCGCGTGAACTCATTGATGCCGGCGTCAAGGTCATTGACCTGGCTGCAGATTTTCGTCTGCAGGACACGGCTGTATTTGAAAAATGGTACAAAATGCCGCACAGCTGCCCCGATATCCTGCGCGAAAGTGCCTATGGGCTGGTTGAATTGAACCGGGAGAATATTGCCGGCGCGCAGGTCATTGGCAACCCGGGTTGCTATCCCACCACGGTCATTCTGGGTCTGGCGCCGTTGCTTGAGAAAAAACTGGTGCATACCGGCAATATTATCGCCGATTGCAAATCTGGTGTCTCGGGCGCCGGACGTAAGGCCGAAGTGAGCACACTGTTTTCCGAAGCGAGCGACAACTTCAAGGCATACGGGGTTGCCGGACACAGACATCACCCGGAAATCACCGAGCAGCTCACTGCGCTGGCAGGCGAAGCGGTCAAGCTGACCTTCGTTCCCCATCTGGTTCCCATGATTCGTGGCATGCTGTCCACCATTTACGTCACAATCAAGGATGACGCGCTGGATACCGATTTCCAGGCCCTGTACGAAAGCCGCTACGCCAACGAGCAGTTTGTGGACGTGATGCCGGCAGGCAGCCAGCCCGAAACCAGATCGGTGCGCGCTTCAAACACCCTGCGGATTGCTGTGACCCGCCCGGAGAATGGCAATCAGCTCATTATCATTGTGGTTCAGGATAATCTGGTCAAGGGCGCTGCCGGTCAGGCCGTACAGAACATGAATCTGCTTTTTGGGTTGCCTGAACAGGCAGGTCTGGGCGGCGTGGCCATTCTTCCCTGATCTGACGGATATGTCCATGATCGCGCGCGGTTTTTTGTTTCTGGTTGGTGTCACTTTGGGGGGCAGTGCTGCGTATTATTACACGCATAATATGATGCAGCGTGAAATGTTCAGTCAGAAGACCGAGCTGGCCGAGCAGCTGTCTCATGCGCTGATGCAGGAGAAAATCAAAATGACGGAGTTGCAAAGTCGCCTGGATATCTCCGAGACGCAGATGACCATGGATCGGGCGACGATTGCCGAATACGAAAGCCAGATCAAAAAATTGCAGGATGATCTGTCGCGTACTTCCGAGCAGCTGTCCTTTTATGATGAACTAGTGCCGGCCGGCCCTCAGGGCGCCATCAGTGTGCGCGGCTTTGATGCTGTCGTGGAAGGGCGGCGGGTCCGTTTCAAGGTGCTGGTGTCCCGGCAGGCCCAGGCCGGCACGGTATTTAAAGGTGAACTCAAATTTACGGCAACCGGCACCTTAAATGGTGAAGCGACCACTGTAGATCTGATTCCAGACACAGTCGAGCACGCCAGCACGGGTTCGGACAGCATTCCAGCCGTTACCGACTTGAAAAAACAAGCCCCAGCCCCAATATTAAACCTGGATTTTGAAACCATTCAGCGAATTCAGGGTCTATTGATGTTCCCAGAGGGCTTTGTGCCCAAAAAAATCACCATGCGTGTGCTCGAGGGCAAGACGGTGCGTGCATCGCGCACAGCCGAACTGTCTCCCTGATTGCGCCATATGGTAAAATGAATTTCTGCTAACGGTGGCTGTATCCCACCAGGAGTCTAAAAATGAGTACTGTTCTCGAATCTGTCGATCTGCAAGCCCCTCC
>JBOIGK010000066.1:0-2753 GCA_050742695.1 Advenella sp.
GAGAGCAGTAAACGGCAGTCCTGCAAGCTCGAACGCGACAGTGAGCACTCTTCATTCGGGTCTGCCGCTGACCTGCGTCATTTTCTCACCAAGATAATGAGTGGTCTGGGTGATTTTTGAATCAGGAAATATGCCGGTATAAAACCGGGCTGCAGCCTCGGCCTGGTCATCAAACCAAAGGCAGGGTGAAATTTTTGACGCAATTTTCATGTCTATTTCCTTTTACCAACAGCACTATTGCAAATGCGATAATGAGAATCGGGAACGAGATACAAACCGCCCGATCCGACCGTTTTGTTGCATGCTGTCAGTATGCGCAGGAACGAACTGTCGGTAAATAGGCAGATGCGTCATTCTGCAAGGGCAGATACGGCAGCGATTAAAGGCAGATAACAACCGGCTCAAGGTGGGGGGCTCAAGGTGGTGCTCTGGCACAGTAGGCTGCCGGCGTGCCGCGCCAGACTCAAATGCGCTTGCATGCATGGCAGGCAATAAATGGGTAACCAGCGTTATTCAATGACGACAATTGCAATAACGACAACCGCAATGGAACGACAACCGCAATGGAACGACAACCGCAATTACTATGGTGCGATAGCATAAATTCGTCACAGATTTGCGCAGCCATCGCGACTGTCCGTACCTGGCCGATCGCGTTGCACAACGACTCCGGCGCCGCGCCTGTGACAGCCTATTGCACTTCAGAGCCAGCCCGGGTCAATTGCCGGTATACCGTGCTGCGATGCAATCCCAGTTCTCTGGCGGTTTTGCTGACATTGCCCCGGTTTTTGGTCAGCGCCTGTCTGATCCGCAAAGCCTGCAAATCCTTTACACTGACCTCTGGCAAGGGACTTTCTGAAGGCAATATGGCGTCGTGCACTTCCATCGGATCCGCCTGCGTGATATTCGTCATCAGATCTTCCTGCGCAGTCGTTCTGCCTTGGTGTCCGGTCGCTGCCGCTCCCATGCCGGTAGAAGATGGCATATGCAATTGCTTGAGCAGATGGGCCGGCAGGGATTCAGGATGAATAATGCTGCCAGCGGGCAAAAAGGCGGTCAGCGTTTTGAGCACTGATCGCAATTGTCGGTAGTTGCCGGGCCAGTGATAAGTGCAAAGGATATCCAGCGCCTGATCGGCGAAAATTAGGCTGGGGGTATTTTCGTGGCGTCTGAGTTCTGCGCAGATAAAGGTGCGCAGGTCAGCGCGATAGCGCAGTGCTGGCAACTGAACCAGATGATCCTGGATACGATAGTAAAGGTCCTGGCGAAAATTTTCCTCGCGGCTCAGAATATCGGCTTGCTGGTTGGTGGCGCTGATCAGTCCAAACTGCACTGGCCATGTTTTGTCTGAACCCAATGGCTGCACCACCCGTTCCTGCAGGACTCGCAGCAGGCGCGATTGCAGTTGCAATGGCATGTCGCCAATTTCATCCAGAAAGAGCACACCGCCATTGGCCTCGCGCAGGCGTCCGCGGGAGCCGTTGCGCTGGGCTCCGGTAAATGCGCCAGGTTCGTAGCCGAACAGCTCGGCTTCAATCAGACTTTCAGGAAGCGCCGCGCAGTTGATGGCGACAAACGGACCATCGCGCCAGCGGCTATGCGCATGCAGGTGGCGGGCAAACACTTCTTTGCCCGTGCCTGTCTCGCCCAGCAGCAGAATGCCCAGATCGGCATTGAGGGCCAGCGTACTTTGGCGCAACTGGTGCTGCAATGCCGGCTCCAGCGCGGGTAGGGCCGTCTGCAGTCCGCCCGGGCCGCTGCGGTTTTTCGCTGGCATGGGTGGTGTCGACGTCGCCCTTTCGTCATGTAACGCTTGTGAAGGGGCGCTGCCGCCAATGCCGATCCGCTCAAACAGCAAGCTTGCATACAGCGCAGTGCCATCGACGCAAAAGCTGCGCATCGGTTGCGACTGTAGTTGTTTCCAGGCGGGCAGCCATTTATCGACGGGTTCGTCCAGTAGTGCAATAAGCGGGACATCAAGCAGTTCAGCTGCTGTTTCATTGGCGCCCACAATCTGCTGATCGGCAATAAGCAGCGTGCCACATTGCAACGCGTTGAACGGCCCTGCGTGACGCTGAAACTGCAGTCTGGCAATGTGCGTGCCGGCCAGGTCCAGAATCAGGTTGCCGATCTGGCGAGCCGTGATTCGGACCAGATCGCCGGTGTAGTCCGGCAGCGTACGGGCATCGCCGGAAATATCCAGAACGCCAAGGATTTCTCCCCGTGGCGAGTGGATGGGCGCGGCATGGCAACTGAGGATCCGGTTGCAGGGCAAAAAGTGCTCCTGGCCGATGACCGTGGTAAAGCTTTTTTCGATCAGGGCGGTGCCGATGGCATTGGTGCCGCGATGGCCTTCGGCCCAACTGGCGCCAGGCCGCAGGGTCACCTGGTCGGCCTTGTGCAAAAAGGCGTTGTTGCCAGTGGCGTGCAGGATGACGCCGCTGGCATCCGAGAGCAACAGTATGCCCTGTGCCTGCGCCGCGATGCCGCTGGTCGTGGCGATGTGCGGCGCGGCAGTCTGTAACAGACTGGCGTATTGATCCAGGCGGGTATCGAGGTCTGCCCGGTCCAGCAGAACCGGTTCGTTTGCCAGCGTATCCGCCTGTTTTTCACAGCGCTCCCAGGAACGCTGAATCAGCGCATTCGGCTGCACGGTACCGGCGGAGTTCAGCGAGTGATGCAACATCGTAGTCTCCTGATGTGTTGCAAAAACAGACAGTTGTTGCTTGTGTTGCCTGCCTGCTGTCGTGATT
>JBOIGK010000067.1:0-2599 GCA_050742695.1 Advenella sp.
GCCTGATACTGAACCTCGGACCGTCGCTCATCTGGTGCTTGTGGCCCTTTGGCTGCAGCCGCCTGCATATTGCAAACATGCGATGCCCTTGAATAGCGGTCTGGTGCAACAGCTGTATGGATCGTTTTCTGCTTAGTGTGTTGATGGCGCTTAGCCTTTGGCCGGCATATGCACTGCTATGCATTGTTTTGCGCTGGCGCTACGGCCACGCTGCCGTGGCAGGCTGTATTGTTGCAGGCAACAGGGCCTTTGCGCGCATACGCCTGTCAATGGCGTGCCTTGCGTTGCCGGTCTTTCTGTACCTGCTTACCCGTGGCCAGGCGCTGCACTGGCTGGTGTTCTTCTATCTGCTGGCGTTGCTGACCCTGGCCGACATTCAGATGCGCTTGTTACCCGATTACCTTCTGGTTTTGCTGCTGGCCGTTGGCCTGATCGCGCTGGTTGCCGGCCTGCCGCAAATGCCAGCGCTGCGTTTTGCCTTGCCGGTTTTTGTGGGCGCTGCGATGATTGTCCCGCTTTGCATGGTCGTTCAAGCCGGTGGCGGCAGGCCAGGGCTGGCCGCAGGAGACGTCAAGCTGATTGCCGTGCTGACACTCTGGTTTCCTTACAATCAATTGCCGGTCGTGTTATTTGTGGCCAGTTTAGCAGGACTGGTGTACATTCTGGTGATACGATGTATTGCTGGCGTGCTCCCGCGGACAATTGCCTTTGGTCCCTGTCTGGCGTTGGGTGCGCTTGCTGTGCATCTGTCCTGCGACTGCCTGCAGGCTGAGAACGGCAGCACATATTGCATGATCAGGCCAGGCGCTGCACGCCCGGCCTTGTTTTTCACGGGGGTTGGCGTTGTACAGGATAGGTCTGACAGGGGGGATCGGCTCGGGTAAATCCACCGTGGCACAATTGCTCGTTGCCTGGGGCGCCAGCGTGATTGATGCCGATGCACTGGCACGGTCCCTGACCCAACCGGGTGGCCAGGCCATGCCTGCCGTTGCCCGGGCATTTGGGAGCAGGGCAGTGCAAGCGGATGGGGCCATGGATCGCGGCTATATGCGCCAGCAGGTTTTCCAGGATGCAGACAAGCGCCGCCAGCTCGAACAGATATTGCATCCGCTTATCGGTCAGGCCATGCAGGCGGCTGCCGCGACGGCCGCCGGGCTTTATCTGGTCTATGATATTCCGCTGCTGGTTGAGTCGCTGGCCAGATATCGCCCGATAATGGACCGGATCTGTGTGGTAGACTGTGAAGAAACAGAACAGATCGTGCGCGTGCAGGCACGCAGCGGTCTTTCGGTACAGGCCGTCACGGAAATCATGAGTACCCAGGCGTCACGCCAGCAACGGCTGGCCGCAGCCGATGATGTGATTTTCAACGGTATCGGTATTACACTTGCCTTGCTCGAAGAGCGGGTGCGGCAGGTGCACGAGAACTGGCTGCAGTTGATCGGGCAACAGAAGGAACAATAGCAGGACGGCAAACGGTGGGCGTCTATCGTCGCGGCATGGCTGCGCCAGAGGGGTGCTACCACCGCCTAATCCACCGCAGCAGTGAGCAGGCATGCAGCACCTGCTTAATGTGATATCAAAAAACAAAAGGGTCAGTCAATTGGTTTTATACGAATATCCCATCAATGAGCGTATCCGATCCCTGATGCGACTTGAATATCTGTTCAAGCGGCTGTTTGCATTTATCAGCGGTACCAGTCCCATGCATCAGCATGTCGCCTTGTCCCTGCTGTTTGAAATTATGGACACATGTGATCGTGCGGAAGTGCGCTCGGGTATCCTGCAGGACGTTGACCGGCAGAAAGCCAACCTGGAAAACTACCGCCACCATCCGAACATTGATCTGAACGCGCTCGATTCAGCCATTGCCGATTTGAATCGTGTGTCGGCTGCTCTCATGGGCAAGGGTCGCATTGGCCAGGCAGCGCGCGAAAACGAATGGCTTATGAGCCTGAAGAACCGGTTCGCGGTGCCCGGTGGCACTTCGCAGATCGATATCCCTTCTTATCATGCATGGCAATTGTCGGCCGAAGACAATCGCCAGCGTGCGATCACCCAATGGGTCGAACCCTTTATGCCGCTTTTCGACGGCGTCAGCGTCGTTCTGAAAATGCTGCGCGAATCGGGCAGCCCGGTCGATGCCAGTACGCAGGAAGGGGGCGTATTCCAGGAAATGCTCGGCGGTAAAATTTATCAGATGGTGCGCGTCTGGGTTTCGGGCGAACGCCTGATCTATCCGGAAATCAGCGCGAACAAATATGTGGTATGGGTACGGTTTTCCGAATTGGACAATCAATACAAAACGCAATTGATCACAACGCCAACGGCGTTTAAAATGTCATTCTGCAACGTTTGAACGCAATGGTTGCGGCGATCTGGCGTGATTGTCAGCTTCTTCCTGTTACAACTGGTCTGTTGCGATTTATTACAGGTGCTGGCAAAAGAGATGCCGCGTTGGTGTAAATAGGTAAAAATAGGGGCTTCATGAATAAGAAGCGTTGTCACATCCATGCCGGCTCCCACAAGCACCAATAGAAAATCCCGTAAACTGCTGCTCCTGCTTATCATTCTGTTGCTTGCCGGTGGCGGCTATTAC
>JBOIGK010000068.1:0-8132 GCA_050742695.1 Advenella sp.
GCTCCCCCTGTACACTGACCCAGACATGTTTGCTGGTGTATTTCAGTGCTTTATCCACCAGATTGGCCAGCATGCTGGCCAGCAGGTCAGCATCCCCCTGAATATGGCAATCGCCCTGAACACTCAATGACAGCTGGCGATGCCGGTCTTCGGCGAAGGCACTGTAAAGGTCAATGACGTCATCCGCGATTGCCGAAAAATCACAAATGCGAAATCGTTGCCGATGCACACCGGCTTCAATCTCCGAGATCTGCAATAGTTTCTCAAACAGCTGGTTCAGGTTTTCAATTTCCTGAACGGCAAAATGCGTGGCCTGCAACACCTCCTGTGCAGAATGGCCGGGCCGCTGCACCGTGCGCAGTCTGCTGATAATGCGGGTCAGGGGCGTGCGCAGATTATGCGCAATCGTATCGGACACATGACGAACACCTTTCATGAGCGCCTCGATACGGTCCAGCATCGAATTGATTTCGTAGCTCAGATGGTAAAACTCATCGTGGATTTCAGACAGTGGTATTCGCGAGGACAGCTGACCACTGCTGATTTGCGTGGCTGTCTTGTGAATGCTGCTGACCCTAAAATCGAGCTCGCGCCTGAAGATAAATGTACCCACGATCACCAGCATCAGGGCAACAAACAGCGTGACCAGACAGGCCTGTCCGATCAGTGCGATGGTTCTATTGGTCTCGGCCAGATCCACACCGACGACCAGCGTACTGCCGTCGTCCAGCATCGATACCTTGAACCTGCCGGTAAGCGCGACTCCCTCGTTGCTCACGTCAGCTTCCGCGATCTCCGACAGCCGCGAGACCGGAGCAGCATCCAGGTTGCCGATCACCTTTTCTCCAGTCTGATTGAGCAAAAGATACAACTCCTTGTCAGAATCAACATCATCCGACAGGGTAAAGGCCAGTGAACGGATCAACCGATCTGACCCGCCCGCTTCAAAATCGGTCACCAGTCGATGAGTCGTCGAAGCGATTTGCCGCTGCAATTGGGAATGTAACGCGCCTACTACCTGCAAATAAATGAATGCCATCAGGACCAGGATGGAAAAGATGGCCAGCATTCCGTAATTGAATGTCAGCCGAAAGGAAATCGAATTCCATGTCCGGTCCAGAAAACGGACAAATTGACCAATCATGACCGGGCGATATCCTGACCAGCCGCCTGCCCTTGATCCGCGAGGACATACCCCTCGCCCCATACTGTATGAATCAGCTGGGTTTGAAAGCCGGTGTCGATCTTGCGTCGCAAGCGACTGATCTGAACATCAATCACATTCGATTGCGGGTCAAAACGATAGTCCCATACCGATTCTAGCAGCATGGTGCGAGTCACAACATTGCCGGCGTTTTGCATCATGTGCACAAGCAGACGATATTCCCGGGGCTGCAGGTTGATGAGCTTGCCGCTGCGTTCCACCTTGCGGCTGATCAGATCCAGCTTGAGATCGCCCACCCGCAATTGCTTGACGGTATCGTCGCTGCCGGCACGCCGGATCAGCGCCTCAATCCGGGCGATCAACTCGGAGAAGGCAAATGGTTTGGTCAGGTAATCGTCGCCGCCCGATTTCAGGCCACGAACGCGCTCATCCACGCCCGACAAGGCGCTAAGCACCAGTACCGGCGTCTTGTTGCCCAGCGCGCGCAGTGTGGAAAGAATGGACAGACCATCAATATTGCCAGGCAGCATCCGATCCAGGATGATAATGTCCCATTGCTGCTCACTGGCGCGTCGCATGCCGTCTGCGCCATTGCCGCAGACTACAGCATCGTGCCGCAACTCATTCAGGCCATTGGCAATATACCGTGCGTTTTCATAATCGTCCTCAATGACCAAGCAGTGCCACATGAGCGTCCCCCGTTCCTATGCATTTTGTCGGCGTTGCACCGCCACCTGAGCATCATACAATTTCATGCCAGCACGCGTGCCGTACCGACCCGAATTCCAATATACATTTTTATTCGAATGCAATCATGACAAAACGGTAATGTTTTCGTCATCCACTGCAAGACTGGTGACTCTATACAATCTTTCGGCTATACACCTGCAATTTTAGTGGAGACTTAAAAGGTACAGATTATGCACATAAAAAATCAACAGGACTTCTGGTCCGGCCTGATGTTCGTGGCTGTCGGATTGGGATTTGCCATTTTTTCCTACAGCTATGACATGGGCACACCAAGCCGCATGGGTCCAGGCTATTTCCCATTCTGGCTGGCCATTTGCATGGCTTTGCTGGGCGCAGTAGTAACGCTGACCTCTCTCAGGGGCGAAAAAACTGAAGATAGCGCAGTCGGTCATTTCGACTGGGATATTCTTTTTATGATTATCGGCAGTATCTGTCTTTACGGCCTGATGCTAGACCACCTGGGTCTGTACATCGCCACTCCACTACTGGTGATTTTCTGCAGTCTGGCCAGCCACGAATTCAGTTTAATGATCGCCATTGGCAACGCCGTCTTCCTGACAGTTTTCTCCTGGCTGGCGTTTGTCAAGGGTCTGGGCCTGATCTTCCCGCTGTGGCCTGAACCCATTGCAGAATGGAGCATAGCTGCGCAGATTCTGATACCCGTAGGTATTGTTATTGCCGTTGTCATGCTGGTCCGCCGGATTAAAGGAAAATAATCATTATGGAATTACTTCAACATTTGGCGCTGGGGTTTTCGGTAGCGTTTACGCCTGAAAACCTGATGTACGCACTGCTCGGCTGTATTCTTGGCACCCTGATTGGCGTGTTGCCTGGCATTGGGCCCGTTCCCACAATTGCCATGCTGCTGCCGCTGACATACATTCTGCCTCCCACCGCGGGCCTGATTATGCTGGCCGGTATTTATTACGGAGCGCAATACGGAGGTTCAACCACTGCCATCCTGGTGGCACTGCCGGGGGAAACTTCGGCGGTGGTCACGGTGCTGGACGGGCACCAGATGGCCAAGAACGGGCGAGCGGGAGCGGCACTTGCCATTGCCGCACTCGGCTCGTTCTTTGCCGGATGTTTTGCAACCGTTTTGCTGGCTGCGTTTGCGCCTCCATTGGCAGAGGTCGCTTTCAAGTTCGGGCCCGCAGAGTACTTCTCCCTGATGGTGCTTGGCCTGGTGGGTGCGGTTGTATTGGCTTCGGGCTCCCTGCCTAAAGCCATCTGCATGATTCTGCTGGGTCTGATGCTGGGTATGGTCGGCACCGACGTGAACTCTGGCGTTGCCCGGTTTGACTTTGGTATTCCCGAACTGCAGGATGGCATTGACTTTGCCGTGGTGGCCATGGGTGTTTTCGGCCTGGCCGAAATCATGAACAACCTGGCGCAAAAGGAAAACCGCGTCGATATTACCGACAAGATCGGTAGCCTGTACCCGAACAAGCAGGAATTCAAGGAAGCCGCACCGGCCTGCATACGGGGCACGTTGCTGGGTTCTGCGCTGGGCATTCTGCCTGGTGGCGGGGCCGTGCTGTCGTCATTTGCTTCCTATACGCTGGAGAAAAAAATCTCCAAGAATCCGGAACGCTTCGGCAAGGGCCACCCGGCCGGTCTGGCAGGTCCTGAATCAGCGAATAATGCCGCCGCACAAACGTCATTTATCCCGCTGCTGACACTGGGTATCCCTGGCAACGCGGTAATGGCGCTGATGGTGGGTGCGATGACCATCCACAATATTCAGCCAGGCCCCCAAGTGATGTCCAGCCACCCTGAGCTGTTCTGGGGTCTGATTGCTTCCATGTGGATTGGTAACGTGATGCTGGTGATTCTGAATCTGCCGCTGATCGGCCTGTGGGTCAAGTTGCTCAAAGTTCCCTATCGTGTCCTGTTCCCGGCTATTGTCCTGTTCTGCACCGTCGGCGTGTACTCATTGAACTACAACGTATTCGATATCTACATCATGGCCATTTTCGGTGTAATCGGCTATGTATGGAGCAAACTCAAATGTGAGGGCGCCCCGCTGTTGCTTGGACTGGTTCTGGGACCGATGATGGAAGAGAATTTCCGTCGTGCCCTGCTGTTATCACGGGGCGAGTTCAGCACCTTTGTTACCCGTCCACTGTCTCTGTCACTCTTGATTCTGGCCGCGGCGCTGGTGGTGCTGGTCGCGCTGCCCTCTATTCGCAAAAAGCGCGAAGAGACGTTCGTCGAAGAGGATTAAACCGCCGTCCCGGGTCGGCCGCGTCTTGCGGTCAGCCCGGCTGCAGCCAACAACTGCCCTGTGCCGCTACCGGTACGGGGCTTTTTTTTTATGGTCGCGGATCGCAAGGTATACTCAGCAAGACAGCCCCTGTATTCCTCCTACTTTCACAGGAATTCCCCTATGAGTATGTTAAGTGACGTATTTCAGATGCAGCAGACCTTTGGCGAGGCCTTTTTGCGCAGTACGGCCATTTACTGGGGTATTTATCTGCTGTTCCGCTTTGGCGGGCGGCGCAACATCGGCTCATTGGGTTTTGCCGATATTGTCGTCGTGATGCTGGTATCGGAAGCCGTCGGCAATGGGCTATCGGGATCTTCCGATACCGTCACGGATGGCCTGATAGTGGCCGCCGGTATTGTTCTGTGGTCATTTTTGGTTGACCGTCTGGGATATTTCTTTCCAGCAGTAAGCCGTGTGCTTTCACCTGACCAACTATTGCTCGTCAAGGACGGTATCCTGCAACTGAAAAATATGCGCCGCGAATATGTCACCCGCGCCGAATTGCTGGAGCAGCTACGCATTAACGGGATTGATGAGTTGATGCACGTCAAACGCGCGTTTCTGGAAGCCAATGGCGAAATCAGCGTCATCAAGGCGGACAAGCATGACAGCGCTGGCGGTGCAGGCAGCGCCGGCACGCAATCGGAAACCGGTCAGCATGCCACGATTGCGGCGACCCGGACCTGGGACGATGGCGACCAATAGTCGGCAAAATAGGCCATCTTGCGCATAAACTCGTTTTGGCCTGATGTCATCATTTCGAAACACAAACGGTAAAAAAGCAGCTAACATGACGCCCAGCACGATTTCTTAGGGCAATCCTGAGCCGTGCATCCCGTTTTATACGTTGCCCGATCGCAGCGCCTCTTTCGTTTTTCTGCAGATATGGATCCCCCTGCGCCGCCGCGCGTATGAGCTGGGTACCCGTGATGGGTGCTGCCCACGGTTCTGCAGGATCACATGCATTTTGGAATAATGTCATGACTTTGCAGCATTTATTCGCCGCTATCGCCCGCGGCAATCTCGTTCGCCAGATCATCATCGGTCTGATTCTTGGTATTTTATTTGGCGTATTTTTTCCACAAGCTGCCCAATCGAGTCAGATTATCGGCACTTTTTTTACCGGCGCCCTTAAGGCAGTTGCACCGGTGCTGGTCTTCGTGCTGGTCATGGCGGCGATTGCCCAGCATCGCAGTGGCACCGAAGTCTATATCAAGCCGATTTTATTACTCTATGTACTGGGTACGTTTGCGGCGGCATTGGTTGCCGTCGTGGCCAGCTTTGCCTTTCCGACGACGCTTACACTTGTGACCAGTCAGGTAACGCAAAGTGCCCCGGCAGGGATTGTGGAAGTATTGCGATCGCTGGTGCTCAACCTGATCGATAACCCCGTCAATGCCATCCTGACAGCCAATTATATCGGCATTCTGAGCTGGGCCATTTTATTGGGCATCAGCCTGCGTCACGCAAGCGCCGGCACCAAGACTATTCTTAACGACGCAGCGCAGGCAGTGACCAATGTCGTGCGCTGGGTAATCCGCTTGGCACCATTGGGCATTTTCAGTCTGATTGCAGTTACTGTGGCTACAACTGGTCTGGGCGAGCTCAAAGCCTATGGCCGGCTGTTGCTGGTTCTGGTCAGTTGCATGCTGTTTGTCGCCCTGGTGGTCAATCCGCTCATCGTGTATTTCAAGCTTCGCCGCAACCCCTATCCGCTGGTATTTCGCTGCCTGGCTGAAAGCGGCGTCACCGCCTTTTTTACGCGCAGTTCAGCCGCCAACATTCCGGTGAATCTGCTTCTTTGCAAAAAACTGGGCCTGCACGAAGATACCTACTCGGTATCGATCCCGCTGGGTGCAACCATCAATATGGCCGGTGCAGCCGTTACCATCACGGTTCTGACATTGGCTGCCGTCCATACATTGAACATTCCGGTTGATATTCCGACTGCACTATTGCTCAGTGTCCTGGCAACAATCGGTGCCTGCGGCGCTTCGGGCGTGCCCGGTGGTTCGCTGCTGTTGATCCCGATGGCCTGCAGCCTGTTTGGCATCAATAATGACCTGGCCGCACAGGTGGTGACGGTTGGCTTCATCATCAGTGTGGTGCAAGATTCCAGTGAAACTGCGCTCAACTCCTCCACCGATGTGCTGTTTACAGCCGCAGCGGACAAGTCCATGCAGAACCCGGGTGCAGCAGAACGCGAAATCGCACTCTGAAACGGCGTGCTGTGTGAGCAGCGCTGACAAACAGCAAACCGGCTTATGGGTCTTGCCCATGAGCCGGTTTTTTCGTACGTTCGATTAAAAAGAACACCGGCCAAGGCGCTCTGTGCGCGATATGCCCCTTGCGCTAATCAACCCGTTTGCTGAACATGCTGCGGTCTTTGCGCTAGCCCAGACCGGCAAACCGCGCGTCACATAGCTGTTTGCAACAGCATCGCACCTGCCCTGGACGCATCAACCCTGCCTGGCTGCGCTTACACGCTCATTCCAGTTCGAGCTGCACGTCGTCACGTTCGCTGGCCACCGCCCTGAAAATATCCAGCAATCCTTCATAATACAGTTCGCCCAGCTCGATCGCGCTTCTGGCATGGCCGTGCCAGACAATCCGGTAAGGGCCTTTTACATCCGTACTCAGGCTATCGTATAGTGCATCAAGATTGCGGCCGAAATACTGGGGCAGATGCAGCGCGATTTGCAATTGGTCGTAAACGTCATCAATCGAATGAATATGCGTTAGTTCGCAGGTCTTGAGCGGCGCGGGGGTGCGGCGTACGGCCTTCATTCTCCTGCGTTTCGAAGTTCTCATCGACATGCTGGCACCTTGTGAAATGTCTCATAATGATCCACGGTCACGTACTGCTGGTCGGCCTGGGCAAAGACCAACCGCTTGGCGTTGCGCTTTTTCCCACGGTAGTCCAGATCGGCCTCTTTCCATTGGCCCCGTGGCAGGCGATGCTCATAATTGCCAAAATGGTCACCGCCAATAGATTTACCGCGCAATGCGGGTATATCGGAAAAATACTGCCCTGGCGACCACCCTGCTTGACGTGCCTGCTTCTTGGTTACAAAGTAAGCGGGCAGCTGTTGTCGGGATGTAAGCGAGCGCACAATGTCGGTCAGTTGCGCGGTATCAATCTGTCCGCCAAGCGCGGCCTTATTGAACGTGTCCAGCACGACCTCACAGCGATCGGTACCGCCAGCCAAAGCGTTGCCGCTCTTGACAGGAGCCGACCCGGGCGCAGCCCAGCCCATGGCATACGCCGGCGCGCAGATTGCTAATATTAATGTCGACAGTAACCGTTGCATATCGCTACTCGCAAACGTGTTTTCGGTGCTCAGAGTGTAGCCGATTGTGTTGACAGAATGACGAAATTCTGACAGATCCGATGATACATTTTAACTAAACCGCTAATCCTTAACCACGAACCTGCAATTTGGTTTAATGTTGCGACTGTTGTTTCTGTCCGGCGAGTTCCGCTGCTGTAACATATATTTTCATGAAAAATCCCTCTTCCCACGATACTGCCAAAGACGACGCTGCAGCCGACGATGCGACCCATATTATGCTGCAACGGCGGTTTGCCCCGTATTTCTGGACACAGATATCGGGTGCGGCCAATGACAATCTGTTCAAGTTCGCAGTCACGATCATGCTTACGTATCATGTTTCGGTAAGCTGGCTGCCGCCGGAAATGGCTGGCGTCGTCATCTATGGCATGTTCATTATCCCGTTTTTGCTGCTGTCCGCAGTGAGCGGGCAAATGTCGGATAAATTCGAGAAAGCGCGATTCATGCGCTGGATCAAAACGGCTGAAATCGGGATCATGGGACTAGCCGCTTTTGCACTTATTTACCAGCAAGTGTACATCCTGCTACTCTGCGTGCTGCTGATGGGCATCCATTCCACCGTTTTCGGGCCGGTCAAGTTTGCCTATCTGCCTCA
>JBOIGK010000069.1:0-2454 GCA_050742695.1 Advenella sp.
AGGAGGAAGTGGGTCTTAAACCCGAGCATGTACGAATATTAGGTCGAACACGAGACTGGTTACGCTACAACGTACCTGATAACTTTGTCAGACGGGACTCACGCGGGCATTATAAGGGACAGAAACAAATCTGGTTCCTGTTGCGCCTGGTGGGCAAGGATGCCGACGTCAGCCTGCGGGCGACGCATCATCCGGAATTTGACGCCTGGCGCTGGCATACCTATTGGGTACCACTAGATGTGGTCATTGAATTCAAACGCGATGTGTATCACCGTGCGCTTCAGGAGTTGTCGGATATCCTGTTTCGTCGACACGGAGAGTCGCGTTTTTTGCGTCAGCGTAACGGCACAGGCTCAGTGCCGCGCAAAAACGCGCACGTAAAAGACGCCGCCGGCAGCAGGAAAGGACATGCCGTCAATCCGGCGGGCGCTGACACGTCTGCCGCCATCGCAGCCAAAGGCGAGTTGCCCAAAGGCGGCAAGCCGGTGATGGCGGGTCGCCAGAATGCCAAACCTGGCGCCAAGCGCAATTTTGAAGCCGGTCATGGTCAGCGCGCAGCGCAGGGGCCGGTGCAAAAGCAGGCCCCACGGCACGCGCGCAATGGCCGTGTGCATACATCCGAGGGCAACACGCAGGGGCATCGCGCCAAGGCGCTACCGGTAACCCGTTAGCTACCGCTAGCTACATTACCCGTTGATTTTTCCGACCACATGCAAGGCAACGCAAGACAGATCAAGGCAATGGGAGGATACCGCGCCGTGTTGACCTGGTGCCAGGCGCAGCCCGGTGTTGTTATTTAGCCCGCCGCAAGGCGCAGCCGGCTCAGTGTTTAAATGAACAACAACACAGGCAGGGTGCGCAGGCCCTGCGCCAGCGCCTTGTTGCCGGACCAGCGCAGGTGGACGTGCCGTTATTTATGCAGTGTTACTTATGTGGTGTTATTTACGCGGTGTCAGCCGGGTGATCAGGCTGGATGTATCCCAGCGCTGGCCGCCATTTTGCTGTACTTCGGCGTAGAACTGGTCCACCACGGCAGTGACCGGCAGCAGCGCACCGTTGCGTTTGGCCTCATCCAGCACCAGCCCCAGATCCTTGCGCATCCAGTCGACAGCGAAACCAAAGTCGAATTTGCCCTGCACCATGGTTTTGCCACGGTTTTCCATTTGCCAGCTCTGGGCGGCGCCCTTGCTGATGACATCCAGCACGGCATTCATATCCAAATTAGCGCGCAATCCGAAGGCAATGGCTTCGGATAGCCCCTGCACCAGTCCTGCAATGCAAATCTGGTTGACCATCTTGGCCAGCTGGCCGGCGCCATGCTCGCCCAACAGGGTGACTGCACGCGCAAAATGACCGGCTACGGGTTTGATTTTTTCAAAAACCTCGGGTTCGCCACCGCACATGACGGTGAGTACGCCGCCCACGGCGCCGGCCTGACCGCCAGAGACAGGCGCATCGATAAAGCTGAATTGACCTTGCCTGGCGGCAGCCGCCAGTTCGCGAGCCACATCGGCCGAAGCCGTAGTGTGGTCGACAAAGACAGCGTTCTGCTGCATGCCATGGAATGCGCCATCGGCAGCGGTGGTGACGCTGCGCAGGTCGTTATCGTTGCCCACGCAGCAAAAAACAATCTCGGCGCCTTCGGCGGCCTTGGCCGGGGTAGGGGCGCTTTTGCCACCGAATTCGCTGACCCAGTCTGCACTCTTGCTGGCAGTACGGTTGTACACCGTTACATCGTGGCCAGCACGCGCCAGATGCCCGGCCATCGGAAAGCCCATCACCCCCAAACCAATGAAGGCGACTTTTTTCGCCGGAACCGGGTCGTACTGTTTGTCTGTAATTGAAGCCATGAATGCACCTGAACAAATTGGAAGTGAATGGTAATAGAACGTAAATAGTACCTGTTTGTGTCTATTTTTTGGAAATATGGCTCAGAACAGGTAAAATTCAATCTCATTTAATTAAATCCGTGTGCACCGCATCGTAAGCGTGCCCGCATATTTTGAGAACGTGATACCACTATGCTTCAGGATTTAGATCAAGTTGCTGTCCGCATCGGGCAGCTGGTTCAGCTTACGAAACAGCTTGCTTCCGAACGGGAATCCCTGACGACCAGACTTAAACAGGCTGAAGGCGGACGGGCAGAACTGCAAAGTCTGCTGCAAGAGCGGGAAGGCCAGTTCAAGTCTATCAGCGAACGTCTGGCCAATCACGAGACCGAAGTCAATGGTATACGGGAACAGGCTCAGACCGAGAACGTGCAGTTGCGACAGACACTTGAAGGCACCACAGCCGAACTGCAAAGCGTCAAGCAGCAACTGGCCGCGGCCAAGAACGAGGCCAATGCCCTGAAGGAAAGTGCCAGAACGGCGCGTGAGAAAGTGGAGCGCGTACTGGCCAATCTGCCGGGCAATGCGTCAGAAGGAGTAAACTAATGGAACGCATAGATGTCTC
>JBOIGK010000070.1:0-3098 GCA_050742695.1 Advenella sp.
GTTTTATACGAAGCTGATTCGTAGTACTGCTCGAACACGGCGGTATCACTTTTTACTGCTTCCAGTTTTTTCATCAGATCATCGGCAGCTTGATCAAGCGCCGGGCGACTGCGTTTACCTTTGATGGCTTCTGCGTACTGCGAGAACGTATACTTGAACGTTGCAGACGGATAGCCAAGGCTCTGGGATGGTTTTGCCTTTGGAATATTTAATCTGACATACGCCTCGTAAGAGGCTTGCAGGCCGGAGAGCCCCATCAGGTCATTATTCATCGCAATGTAGTTGTTAAGGCTATTGTCAGCCTGAACACTAGACTCCTGTGTCGAGGCTGTATTCGAACCAGCCTTTTCATTGCATCCGGCCAATACCAGACATGAGATAAAAGCAACAACCAAAGCACCTTTTTGAATTTTCATTTTGATCCTGGGAATTTTTATAAAAAATAGCTGCAGGATTATAACCGACCGATAGCCATTCAATTTCTGTACCCAGCTGAAACTTACCTTACAAGAAGCAACAGACAATGACACCTGTCATCTACTATCATTTAGGCAAAGTAAATACCACAGGGGATCACAAATGAAAAAAATGCTAGTCGTTGTCGGGATGTTGATGATTTTCCTCTCGGGCTGCGTGGTACATGACCGCCACTCGGGGTATCGCGATGGTAATCGGTACAAGGGACCGAAATACGAACGCAAGTACGATCATCATAAAAAGTACAAAAGCAACCGCTCCTATCATCGCAGCCGCTTCTGCCCACCTGGACAAGCCAAAAAAGGGCGTTGCTAAGCAGTGATGTATAGTTAAAAGCCCGCTTGCAAACTGCCCCAAAAAAATTGGACGCTGATCCAATTCTTGGGGCCTATGTCATTGACTGGTATCATTTTGCTGGCAACGCGCGTCCGGGATGCGCTAAAAGAAGTGCTGCAATAACGAGTGGGAACAGACCGCGTTCAGAGCCGGATACAAGGAGTTTAGTTGTCAGCACCCGCACTATCGCAAACACTGATAGGTTTTACGTGAATAGCGCAAACGCCAATTGATTTCCGATAGGACATTTTCATAGAATGATCTGAGCCAATTAGATTGGAGATCATTATGAAACGCATCTTTCCTGCATTGGCTTTGCTATTGACTCTTGCCAATTCGCAAGCGCAACAGCCTGGCGTACTGCCATCGCAGCCAGCATTTCAACAAGTCGTTCCGCCTATACCGATTACCGGTATTCTTGGCGTATTCTGCCCGAAAGAGGCATTCCTTAATCACCCATAAATTGCCGACGGCTGATTGCCGCGACTGAGCGGTCGTGCGCCAGCGGCGATCGTTTCGGCGGCAGGCCACGCCTGCTGGCCTACAAGCCAACCGAGGCATAAAAATCAATGCGTTGGCGGCCCAGTTGCCAAACCCGTAGTCGGTGGCCCCTACATTGCTACTCCCTTAAACCACGTATCGAACCCAGTTTTCTCTGGAACCGGGTAACGCCCGGTTCCAGAGAACTGCGCCCTCAAAAAGCGGGAATCTGACACTAGCAATGCCTGGAAAACGCCCCGGCATTACTTCATACTCAGAAAATCCACGGCCAGATTCGACATGGCGCGCACGCCGGTAATCATGGCTGACTCATCCACATAGAAATGCGGCGAGTGGTTCGGAGCGGCCTTGCTCAGCTCCTTATCTTTGGGTGTGACACCAAGATAGAAGAACATGCCCGGTGCTTTCTGCTGATAAAACGAGAAATCTTCCGATGCGCTGGATTTGGGCTGCAAATCATAATTGCCCTGGCCAGCAACCCGACGCAAAGTGGGCGCCATTTTTTCGGTGAATTCGGGAGGATTGACCACCGCGTTGTACAGCTCCACAACCTTGACCTTGGCACTGGCATTGGCGCTTGTGGCAATCGATTCTGCAGTATGTTTAATCCGCTGGTGAATGTCTTTTTTCATTCCTTCATCATACGTGCGCACTGTCCCAGTCATGGCGGCGTCTTCGGGAACGATATTCATCCGATTGCCGGCATGAAACGTTCCCACCGTAATGACTGCCGGCTCCAGTGCAATATTGGACTGGCGACTGATAATGGTTTGCAGCCCCATGACGATTTGCGAGCCGACCACGATCGGATCCACTCCCTGCCAGGGCCGTGCCCCATGCGTCTGCCTGCCCTTGACATCAACCCAGAACTGATCGGCGGCAGCCATTGCGGGACCGCTGCGCCAATACAATTTTCCCGCCTCATAGGAACTGGACACATGCAGCCCAAAGACGGCATCCACTTTGGGATTGTCCATCACGCCTTCGGCGATCATTTGTTTGGCACCCCAGGTATTGGTGCCATCAGGCTCAAAATCTGCCGGCGTTTCTTCAGCCGGCTGAAAAATAAACTTGACCGTGCCCGGCAACTCGTCCTTCATGCTGGCCAGTACTTCGGCAGTAGCCATCAGCATGGCCGTATGCGTATCGTGGCCGCAGGCATGCATGACGTCGACCGGCTTACCCAGGAAAGTGCCGGTGGCCTTGGAGGCAAACGGCACGTCAACCTGCTCCTTCACAGGCAAGGCATCCATATCGGCGCGCAGGGCAACCACTGGCCCCGGCTTGCCGCCTTTTAGTACACCCACAACGCCAGTCACGGCTACGCCTGTTTTGACATCCATGCCCAGGCTGCGCAGATGGTCTGCGACCAGCTTGGACGTACGTTTTTCCTGGTTACCCAGTTCCGGATGTTCATGAATATCACGGCGCCAGGCAATCAACTTGCTTTCAATTTCCTTGGCTTTGCTGTCTATCTTCGCGCTCAGGGCCGAAGGCGGGGCCACTTTCTGAGCGTCCGAGCCGGCGGCCACGGCGGCGGCAGCCGTACCTGGCAATAACGGCGTACCAAGACACAATGCGGCGGCAATGCTCAGGCGAAGCTGTTTGCACTTTTTCGTTGAAGGTATATTCATGAGTTCTCCTCTTTCTATTTGCGACTAAAAAACGTTTTTTGTTGATTGTGCAAATATTATCACCCTGTAGGGGACAAGCGGGACGTTTTATTACAGGCGTGTTATTTGTGCTGATATCGCAGGTGTAGACGACTTTGTGATGCTTTATAT
>JBOIGK010000071.1:0-2864 GCA_050742695.1 Advenella sp.
TGTCCAGGCCTTTGGCTTCATGACAAAAGTCGCTTTGCTGGCCGAGCAGGCGAATCACCATCCGGAGTGGAGTAATGTTTACAACAAGGTGGATATCCGCCTGACGACGCACGACGCTGATGGCCTGACCGAAAGAGATGTCAAACTGGCCCAGGCAATTGATGCGCTTTGATATTTGGCTGTGTGAGTTCGATACACGAGGTAGAGGGTTGCACCAATAGGCTGCCCGCGGGGTTGTTCCGGTGTGGGTTGCCATGCGATTGGCGCGCCCAAGACCGGCCTTACGTGTTGATCTTGGCATTTTCTATATTGAGCGCCCTTATTTAGAAACATAAAATAAAATAAATTCTATAAAAATAGAAATAAAAAATAAATTATTGCGTTATTTTCCAAAGTTCGGCATGAATTCACCCTGATTTTATGTGCGTGATATTGTTTCCAAATAATAGTGACATCTGGAGACACCTTATGGAAACGCTAAATTTGCCCCCTGTTGATAAACATGGTTGCGCCGATCCGCAGGCGATTGCGCCGTCGGCCGACTGGACCATCGATCAGAACTGGGATGCCTATACGCAAGAAGAACACGGCGTCTGGAAAACGCTTTATGAACGGCAAAGTAAATTGCTGCCTGGGCGTGTGTGCGACCAGTATCTGGATTGCATGAAGCAAATGCCCATCACCGCAGATGAAATTCCCGACTTCCGTCGCGTGAATGATTTGCTGATGAAGCATACCGGATGGCAAATCGTGGCTGTGCCCGGCCTGGTGCCCGATGACGTGTTTTTCACCCATATTGCCAACCGTCGCTTCCCGGCAGGCCAATTCATCCGCTCAAAAGACAAGCTGGATTACTTGCAGGAGCCCGATGTATTTCATGACGTTTTCGGACATGCACCCATGTTGATGAACCCGGCCATTGCAGACTTTATGCAGGCCTACGGCCAGGGCGGGTTAAAAGCGCTCGAGCACGGCATTCTGCCCTTCATCTCTCGCCTGTACTGGTACACCATTGAGTTCGGCCTGGTCCAGCAAAAAGATGGCATACGCATTTATGGCGCGGGTATCAGCTCTTCGTTTACCGAAAGCCAGTACTGTCTGCAAGACGATTCGCCCAACCGCATCGGTTTTGATCTGGAGCGGGTCATGCGTACGGACTATCGTATTGACGATCTGCAGAAAAGCTATTTTGTGATCAACGAACTGGATGATCTTTTCGAACTGGCGCAGATTGATTTCGATCCGATATATGCACGCATCATTGATCAACCCACCTATACGCCGGACCAGATTCTGCCGGGTGATCGGGTGTTTCATGCCGGAACGCAGCGGTATTATCGCCAGAAGGCTGCGCGCGGCGACGGGCAAGGCTGACAATGCTTCATTCCAGGGATTCGGCACGGGCCCGGAGCCCTCATTTTATGCCACTGCGCCTGCGGGCAGACAGAAAGCCTTCGCCGGATATGGCTCGGTCCGTCCTGCCGGGTCAAGTCAACACGCTTAATTGGCGCTGAATAAGTGATACTATGGAACCGCAAGCGCCCGGCTAGCGGTTCTATTCAGTTCCAGTAAAGGTATGAGGATTCCATGAGTGTCGATTTCAGTCAGTTCTTTAATGGCCCGATTCGTGACAGCCTGATTGCACAGGTTTCCGGCTATCTGGATATTTCCCGCCAGCAGGCGACCACTGCATACGACAAGGCTGTCGCGTTGGTAATCGGAGCAATGGCACGGCAAGCGAGTAAGCCCGAAGGCGCGCAGGCGTTGGCGGCTCACATTCAAAACAGCCAGACTCAGACCAGCTTGACTTCCAGCGCCTTGTCGCCGACGGTGCTCACCAACGATCAGTTCGCACAGATCGTGACGCTAGGACAGAGCGAGCAGGCAATTATATTGGGCCCACAGCAGGAAGCGGTGACCACTCATCTGGAAGTGGCAACCGGCCTGGATGCCAAAGCTGTTGGATCGCTATTGTCTATTGTTGTGCCGTTTGTGCTTTCCTTTCTGAAAAACAATATCACAACTGAAAGCGAGCCAGGGCAAAGCCTGCCGGTGTTGCTGGCTACCCAGGCGCCGCACGTGTCCGCCCAGTTGGATGCGCCAGCGCTTGCTGCGCTTGGTGAAGACAGCCTGGAAGGCCTGTTCGGACCGGATGCGCTGGCCGCTGTAGACGCCAATGTTGCTACGTCGCAAAACGGCAAGCACGGGTCGACGCAAGGCACAATGACAAATGAAAAACCAGCTAATGGCTGGTTCAAATGGGTGCTGACGCTGGCCGTGGTGCTGGCCGGTGCCGCCTGGATCAAGAGCTGCACACAATCGGATACGACAAAGACAGAGAACGCCAAGCCGGCAGACCAGCAACAGTCTGCAACTGATGCGCCGGCGCCTGATGCGGTAACGGCGCCCACCGCCCCGGACGCCGCTACAGAGCCTCCTGCCAATTTCCCCGCACCGGCTTCGACACAATCTGCTGGCAAGGCGGAAGCACCAGCCGCCGAAGGAGCGCAGGCAGACAGCACAAAACCGGAAAGTACGCAGGCAGAGAGCGCAGATAAACCCGCAACACCGGTTGCACCGGCAACGGGTAACGCCCAGCCGGATGCACCGGCAACGGATAGCGCCCAGCCGGCTGCGTCCGAGCCTGCCGCCGATACGACGGCTGATGGTCCGACCTATGGACAGGCCAGCGACACCATGGAGCCTGAAGCGCAGTCCGATACATCTGCCGGCGTTGCAACTACAGGCGCGGCCAGTTCCGCTGTTCAGGCGGCCGAACAAAAAGCCACATCGTCTGCAGAAGAGGTTAATGCCGACAACGCAAAGACAGCGACGACAGGCGCAGACAACAACAAGGCTGATCA
>JBOIGK010000072.1:0-4613 GCA_050742695.1 Advenella sp.
CTGCCATGTTTCTCGCCAATAGCGCCGCGGCCCAGGCAACCCAGGGTACCGGCCAGACCATGGAACAACCATCAGGACAGGCAGCACCGTCCGCAGGCGGCCAGGGCATGCCTTCGGCCGCCATGCCATCGGCTGGTGGAGAAATCCCGCAAGATCAACTGGTCAAGCTTGATCTGAACAAAGATGGCTCTGTTGCCAGAGAAGAATACAATCAGGCCATGGCTGCCGCATTCAAAAATCTGGACAAAAACAGCGACAACGCGCTGACGCCTGAAGAAGTCGGAACCATTCTGACGCCAGAGCAGTTTGCCGCAGTTGATGCTAACAAGGATGGCAAGATCAGTAACGAAGAAATGATCACACAGGTCACCAGTGATTTTGATGCTGCTGACACCAATAAAGACGGCCAGCTCAAATAACAGACGCCCGGGCAAACCGGGCTTCACTCATAAAGGCCACGGCTGACGACACTGATGCAGCCAAACGAACCACACCGTGCTGACAGCACGATGTGGTTTTTTTCAAGTCGGGTCTGGCAAGTTGCAGGCAACGGTGGCTGAGGCCCGCCATTCTTATGGTTGCTAACGACAGGCCTGCAAACAGCACATAGCCGATCGCCAGGAACCCCGCCCGCACACAGCGCCCGGTCGCTTGTCTTTAAAGAACCATCAAATTACTGTAATATGGTTCACCTTTGTTTTCTCTGGCAATTATCACAATGATAATAACGTTGGCAGTCATTGTCATCGCCGTTTTTATCTGGGGCGCGCTGGCGTTATGGGTGCAATTTACCCGCCAGAAAGCGCGCCGCCGATTGCTGATCGCTCTGTGGGCCATGGTCAGCGCCCTCTTTGTGGCCGCCCTGCTCAAGCCGGCCATCGAACCCCTGCAAACCATCGCCGGCATCACGTATACTCTGTCGATATTGGCGCTGGTATATTGGTGGCGGAGTATTCGTGCCTCCAACGATCGCAACTGGATACCCGATGTATCCCGCCAGGTGCACGGCTCACTAGCCGGCAATACCATGACGATTGAAAACGTACGCAATTTCATCTGGCATTCGCCCGAGCACTTTACGGAACAGTGGGAGACCAGGCAGTACGATTTGAGCAAACTGGCATCGGTAGATCTTGCCCTGTCCTACTGGAGCGGCCCGGCCATTGCGCATGCACTGGTTTCTTTCGGTTTCAGCGATGACCAGTATCTGGTTTTTTCAGTCGAAATCCGGCGTAAAGTCGGCGATGCCTTCTCCGAGCTGGGCGGTTTTTTCAAGATGTACGAATTGAGCATTGTGGCCGCCGATGAAAAGGATGTGCTTTTCGTACGCAGTAATATCCGTCAGGAAGACGGTTATTTATATCGTGTGCATATGGCGCCGGCGGCACGGCAATCGCTGCTGCTGGCGTATCTGGACGAAGCCAACCGCCTGGTTCACACGCCACGCTTTTATCACACAATCACGGGCAATTGTACGACGTTGATATTCCGGATGATGGATCGCATTGTGCCCGGGCTGCCACTGAACTGGCGACTGCTGGTTTCAGGCTACCTGCCGGAATATCTGTATAAGGTCGGCGCCTTGCAGGGTGCCGATTCGATCAAGGAATATCGCAGCCGCGGACGCTATACAGATCGGGCACGCGCCATCCCGGATAGCAGCAACTACTCTGAGGTCATCCGCGACGGTGTGCCAGGCATCTGAATCGCAGCGAGAGAGGCTGGGCACAGCAGGATGAATCATAAGGCAGCAGGCAGGATCGGTTATTAAGATCGGCTATTAAGATCGTAAATGACGATCCTCAATATGATCAGATAGGAACACCATGAACCGGGGCACTGTCCATCGCGAGGCCCTGCGCGCAGATGCGCCGGCTTACCCCGAAATGGAGACATTCGAGGCTTTGCTCACCCGCAGCAAACGGGCAAACCACGGTGTACTGACCGGGTGCACCACGGCGCGCAATGCGCGTGCATAGTCCAGCGTCAGGCCCGGCGTCCACGCCATGGTGGTCGCGCGTTTCCTGATCTGGGCCGCAATCCATAATTCGGGCATAACCATGACCCGCAACACCTCTTGCCAGGAGCGCGAGGCCCTGTCATGCAGTGCACCGTCCAGCGCAGCCTCCAGCGCATAACTGACTGAACTGGAACAATTGCGATAAGTCAGGTTGTAAATTTCGTGCTGCCTATACTCCTGCCAGAACCGCAGCAGGCCATCTGGATTGTAGGCATTGAATTTTACCTGCCAGTTTGATGGACACCAGGCCGCCGATTCAGTGCTGTAATCCGGCTGGAATTGACCTGGAACATCGTTATCGCGGGTCGCCTTGAGAATGCGAAAGAATTCGGAGGGTGAGCGGTCAATATCGGCACCGGGATAAAGGCTGATATAAGTATCGGGCAGCATCTCCAGCGCCGCATGCCCCGTAGAGATAACGCCATTGATATCTACTGCCGCTATATACCGATTAATGACCGGCCGCGGCACAGGCGCGCCTTTGGATGAGCCTTCAGGGGTCCATACATGCACGGTCAAGGGTTCGTTCTGGATTTGCCCGGATGGCGCGTTGTCATTGACAGGCCGAGACAATTGCGACTTGCGGATTTTGGGCAGCACGTCCGAAGGCACGAACAGATCGAATACGGATGTACCATCCTTCAACTGACGCGCCCTTAAAAACACATTCAGCGTGACAAGACCACCCATCATGAGGGTAATACCGATGAAGACGGAAATCGTTGCCGAATAATGACTGGGATAAGGGCCGAACATGAAAATGGCAAAAGCGATTTTTGCCAGGCCAAATCCAAACGCGGTACGCCAGTTGGGAAACCGAACCACCCATGCCGATGCCATCTGTAATAGTCCCATCACAAAATAAGCCATGCCCAGGATAATGGCAAGCAGCATATTGCTGATGGTTTCATTGGCAAGAATTAACAGGGCAATCAGGAAAAAACCGCCGCCCTTGAAATACAGCACTGCCTTTTGCGCGCCAATGCCGCTGGAGGCCACGCTTAACGTAATCACACTTTCGATCAGCAACAGAACACCGAAAAGCGTCAGTGGAAAGTAACGCACGCCATCGAATGCATCCACGAAAATAACCAGCCCGGCCACAAGCCATAAAAAGCCCATGATGCCCAGCAAGTAAGCATTACGGCGAACGAAATTGGCGCCAAACAACAGCAGAGCAATTTGTATCATGACATGCTCCAGCCAAACACTGCGCAGGCACTGGATTTTCTCATCATGATTGCCCCCCTTGTCCCACAAGCCAGGTGCCAACCAGCACGGCTTTGTCCGGCTCGCTGATAAGCACGGGCGCGGTCGCGCGGACCCTCATCCAGTCGCTGGCAGACGATTTCAAGCGAAATTCGGCTGCCTGCCCAATACCTGATTTGTCGCCACCGGTTGCCAGCATGCTCGCCAGTGCAGCACGGTCATCGGGATGCGCCATGGCAAGAATCTGCGTTACGCTGCTCATGGTTTCCCGATCGGTGCCCAGCGCCTCGTGGATACGACCGTCCCAGTCCATATGCCCGCTGGCGGCTTCCAGGCGGTACATGAAAGCCGTTTCCTGCCGCTGCTCCTGGACCGCGCCATAGCGCTTGACTGTCTGGGTAAAAACGCGCAGAAAAACGATCAGCAGTGCGGCGCCCACCAAATAGCACTGGGCCAGCAAAAGCGATTCGCCAGGCCGGAGCGATTTGAGGAAAAACGGCCCGGTGCCCTGTGACGAATGATAGATAACGATAGCGCCCAGGCATAGCAGGGCCAGCGAGCCCATGCGGTTGCCGCAGGCAATGGCTGCGACCACAGCCAGAGCGATAGGGATTGCGGTCAGCGCAAATACTAGCGTGGCTCGCCACGGGGCCTGCCCGCGCGCCATATTCAACTGCTCGGCGTCAAATATGTACCATGCGCAGATCGCCATCAGCACCAGGGCAACGACTCCCACCAAAACCGCCTTGGCGCCCGTGTTTGTACTCCCAAGCTGGTAGCCGCGTAGCCCCATCACGACCGCTGTCAGATATAGCACGCCCGAGACATGTGCGCCCCACCAGACCCAGACCAATTCGTCAAACGGCGCTTTGTCAATCAATGTCAGCCACCCGGCACTAAGGACCGCGGCAATTGCACTGATGACAAATGTGGCGACAATCCAGCGCAGAACAATCTGCAGGCCATCTTTGTTCTGTGCATACCGGCACACGATCCAGGCGGAGATCATGTCCGAGGTCAGTGTGATGATTGCAAGCGCCACGGCGATAGGGATATCATGGCCGAAATTGACATCTGCGGTCAGTTGAGCAATAAAAAATGCGGCTAGCAGCCATGGCCAGCGGCGATATTCGCTGATCAGAAAGGCGGCTACGCCAATGCCCGCTGGAAACCAGACAAAGCCCACTTGCGACAGCGGATCGTCCAGCATCAGGGAAATATAAGCGGCAGCCCAGTACAGGACGGCCCATCCCAGGACAGAGACTGCAGCGCGGATTTTTGACTCGAATACGGGCATACGTTCCAGATATATTTTGGTCACACTTTGCAATGCATGCAATATATCACGGACGTGATGGTTATAGAACGGACATCTTCCTTGGAC
>JBOIGK010000073.1:0-9896 GCA_050742695.1 Advenella sp.
CAATTGCCGGATATGGCTTTCTGGCGGTTTGCCTGCGCCTGGAATTTCCACGCGAAAAGCTGAAAATGAAGTCATGCTGATTTCCTTATCGAGTGATGGACTATCGTAAAATACGCTTAGCCAGAAAGGCCCTGTGCAGCTCATTGGCACCATCGTAAATGCGAAACGGTCGTGCCTCGCGCCAGATGCACGAGACAACGGTGTCATCCGATACACCTAGGGCACCCATCATTTGCACGCATCTGTCGGCAACCCGCCCGACGGCTTCCGATACGAATATTTTTGTCATTGCAGATTCATTTTTTACCGATACCGCCTGATCCATTAGCGTGGCGCACTCCCTGACCATCAGTCGGCTTGCATGCAAGTCAATATGAGAGTCGGCAATCATGGCCTGGATTTGCTGCAGGTCCGATAACCGGCTACCGAAAGCATCTCTCGTTTGCACATAGTCTTGCGCGATTTCCAGGGCGCGCCTGGCCCGGCCGATGAATCGCATGCAATGCGAAAGACGAGCCGGTTCCAGGCGAAGTTGAATATGCTTCATCCCCATGCCAATCTGGCCCAACACGGCACTGTCAGGGACATGGCAGTTTTCAAGCAGGATTTCTGCATGCCCGCCAATCTGGTAGCCGGTTACGGTCGCGATATCCCGGGTGACACGATAGCCGGGCGTGCTGGTGGGAACGATAAACAGCGTCACGCCTTCATCCGTTCTGGCGGGCAAAATAGCAAAATCGGCCGCGACGCCACCGCTGATAAATTTCTTATGCCCATTAATGCGCCAACCGTTTTTATCGCGTGTTGCCTGGGTTTGCAACATATTCGGATCGGAGCCTGCGCCGGGCGCCGGCTCGGTCATGGCAAAACACGCACGCTTTTCACCGCGGGTCAGCGGTCCGAGATAGGCCTGCTTTTGTTCTTCGGTGCCAAGATGCAGCAGGGTAAGCATATTCGGCTGGTCTGGTGGTGCGCAATTGAGCGCAAGCGGACCGAGCATGCCACGGCCTGCCTCTTCAAAAATGACGGCGCATTCTCTCCAGTTCAGTCCGAGCCCGCCCCATTCGCGGGGTAATTGCGGGCCGTAGATGTCAGCGGCCTTAGCTTGTGCACGCAGTTGCCCGCAAGCGACGTCCAGTGCCGCAACGTCTTTTTCCAGTGCTGGCTGCTCAAGAGGTATAGCCACCGTGTCGATAAAATGCCTGACTTTATCCTTGAGGGTTTCTGTTTTTTCATTCAACATAAGTCAACATGTCCTGGTTTAATTTTCTAGATGCAGGTCGGCATCACGAACAATGCCATGCCATTTTTCGGATTCTTCGTGGATGTACTGCGTAAATTGTTCCGCTGTCCCGCCAACGGTGTGAATCCCCTGTTCGAGCAGAAAGCTTTGTACCGCTTTATCTTTCAGTACGTCATTAAGCTGAGTATTTAGCTTGCGTATCACCGCTGGTGGCGTGCCGGCCGGTGCAAGCACACCCCACCATGAAGCGGCCACTACCGGGATCCCCAGTTCCGTGAGCGTGGGTACGTTCGGCAGAGCAGGACTGCGCTTATCGGCGGCAATGGCTAACGGCACCAGGCGCCCGGCTTTTACCTGCCCATAAGCGGGAGCCAGATTGTCAAAACTCAACGGGACCTGATTGCCGGAGGTGGCCACCACCGCCTCGGCGCTGCCTTTGTATGGAACATGCTGTAAATGCAGGCCTGTTTTTCGGTTGACAATTTCAGCTGCCATATGAGGAATGCTGCCAACGCCCGCAGTGGCATAGGACAACGCTTCGCCTTGTCGACTTTGGGTCAGAATGTCCTGAACCTTTTTAACGCCGCTGTTGGGGCTGGTAAAAATGTAAACGGGTACATCGGTTGCCAGCACGACCGGTGCCAGATCTGTTTTTACGTTATAGGGTAGTGTTTTATAAAATGCGGGATTGGTAGCCAGGTTGGCAGTGCCCATTAACAGGGTATAGCCATCGGGCTTGGCACGCACCACATAGCTGGTGCCGATCTGTGTCGCACCGCCTGCTTTGTTCTCGACAACAACCGGCTGCTTGAGTTGCTGAGCAAGTGTTTTGGCAATAATACGTGCTGCCGTATCCGTGCCGCCGCCGGCGGCGTAAGGAACAACAAGTGTGATAGGCCTGTCCGGGTACTCACTTGCCAGCGTCGGTGCAGCAAGCCCGACCGCTTCAGCCAGGGCGATGACGGCGATTATATTTTTCATATCATTGCTCCGTCGGCCTGTTAATTGACACTGACATTTGTCTGTTTGATCATGTCGGCCCACCAGCTTGTCTCTTCGCCGATCTGCTTGGCAAAGGCTTGCGGTGTATTTCCTTCGGGTTCGGCACCTAGTTCGGTCAGGCGCTTGCGGATGTCGGGGCGTTTCAACACTTGTACTGCCGCATCATGCAGTTGCCGGATAATGGCTTCGGGGGTTCCTTTGGGTACCATAAGGCCCTTCCAGGCCATGATGACATAGCCATTGAGTCCCTGTTCTTCAAATGTCGGAACATTGGGCAGGGCTTCGGCTCTTTTTGAGCTGGGCACACCCAGCGCGCGAAGTTTTCCACTCACGACATGCGGCAACAGCGGAGGCATGTTGTCAATCATTACATTGATGTGGTTGGCCAGCAGATCGCTGATGGCCGGGCCCGACCCTTTGTAGGGCACATGCTGCATTTTCAGGCCCGCCATTTTGTTCAGAAGTTCACCAGCCAGATGTGCAGGACTTCCAGTGCCGGGAGAGCCAAAGGAGATGGTCTGCGGATGGCTCTTTGCATAGCTAATGAACTCCTTGAGATTTTTGGCGGGGATCTCCGGGTTGACGACCATCACGTTATGTTCGCGGGTCAGCGCAGTCACCGGCAGCAGGTCTTTGCTGGGGCTGTAGTTCATGTTTTTGTACAGGCTGGGATTGATGACCGTCGGGCCTGCGGCTGCCAGAAGGATGGTATAGCCATCCGGTTTTGCCGTGGCGACAAAGTGGCCTCCTATATTGCCGCCTGCTCCGGGTTTGTTCTCGACCACGATTACCTGGCCCAGAATAGGGCGCATGGCCTCGGCAAGCAGTCGCCCCAGGATATCGGTTGATCCGCCTGGTGCAAATGGAATAATCAGCCTGATCGGCTGGTCGGGATAGGCCGCATTGGCCAGGCCCGGTGCGATGCCGATTATTGCAGTTGCAATAATCGTGATTATGGATCTTTTGAACATAATGGTCTCCGTTGTTATTGAGCCTTCTGACGAGGCATTGCGGTATTGCGAATGAAATGTAATGGGGGCTTTAACGATTAATGGGCGCCCTAACGACCGGGCTCGAAGCCTGCGTTTTTCAACGTCAGGCGCGCAATGTTGAGCTGGTGGATCTGGCTGGTACCTTCGTACAGGCGGAACAGGCGTACATCGCGGTAGAAGCGTTCAATGCCAAAGTCCGAGATATAGCCATAGCCGCCAAACATCTGTACGCAGCGGTCTGCGACCCGTCCGCACATTTCAGAGCAAAAATATTTGCAAATGGATGCATTCATCGTGACGTCCTTGCCTTCATCGCGTTCTCGTGCCGTTTGCAGCACGAGCGCTTTGGCTGTTTCAATGTCCGTTTTGCAATCGGCGATCATCGCCTGAATCAATTGAAAATTCATCAGAGGCTGACCAAATTGAGAGCGATTGCCTACAAACTTGATGGCTTCGTCCAGCATCCGGATTGCCGGACCAATGCATAGCGCAGCCAGGTGAATACGCTGCTTGTTCAGGACTTTCATTGCGGTCTTGAAACCCATGCCTTCTGTACCACCGATCAGGTTGGACGCGGGCACGCGGCAGTTGTCAAAATGCACTTCTGACACGGGTGAGCCGGCTTGTCCCATTTTCACGTAGGGTTGCCCGGTAGTCAGGCCTGGCGTGGTGCGTTCTACCAGAAATGCCGAAATGCCGCTGGCCTTGGGATTGTCCGGATCGGTGCGTGCCATGACGGTGAAGAGGTCAGCTATCGGCGCGTTGGTAATAAAGCATTTTGTACCGTTCAACACATATTGATCGCCTTCGCGTCTTGCCGTAGTCTGTAATGCTGTGGCATCTGAACCGGCTTCGGGTTCTGTCAAGGCAAATGAACCTGTCATCCGTCCGCTGGCCAGCTCCGGCAGATAGCGCTGCTTTTGTTCGGGTGTACCATCGGCCACCAGCCCTTCGGATCCGATACCGGTGTTGGTACCCACACGTGCCCGAAATGCGACTGAGCATTGCGACAACTGCATGGCGGCAAGAACCAGTTCTTCGGTCGTCATGCCCAGGCCACCGTATTGCTCGGGAATCGAGTAGCCGAACATATTTTGTTGCGCCATCTCCCTGACGACATCGTCAGGGACCACGTCCGATTGTGCAACGTGCTTCTCTTGTGGTATCAAGCGTTCCTTAACAAAACGACGCAGTGACTCCAAAAATAGGGTGAATGACTCTGGATCCCGCAGCATACTGATTCTCCTTCTCTGCTTTTGTTGGTGGTGTGATGGCGTTAGTGTGATCGTTGGAAAAGCATAGCAATTTATATTTAATACCGATATTATTGTTTTGATATATTGAATTTCGGATTAATATATTTCAATTGTGAACAGTCATTTTTTATGGGCAATCTGCATGAAAGGCACAGACACACAGCGATCCTCGGTTCGCGACAACCGTGGCACATGGTATGGCGGTTTTGCAGTGTTTCCGGATGGCAGAGCCCGCGCTGAGCAACAAAGAGCTGGCTGAGCGTACCGGCCTGTCCAAAGCCACCATTTCACGGCTGACCTATACGCTGGCGCTCAAGGGGCTATTGTTGTACGACGTGCAGTTGCGACGCTACCGGCTGGGGGCCGGTATTCTGTCGCTGGCGCATCCCATGCTTAGCGGTATTCGCTTGCGTCAAATGGCAAGGCCCTTCATGCGAGCGCTGGCAGATCGTTGTGAAGGATCTGTGTCGCTTGGCCTGAATGACAAGCTGCATATGGTGTATATCGAAACCAGTCGAGGTCATGAGGCAGTGGGCTTTCGGCCGGATATCGGCGCTCGCCTGCCATTGCTGGCCTCGGCAATGGGGCGCGCATGGCTGGCCAATGCATCTTCGGCAGTACGAGAAAGCGTGCTAGCACAGATTCGTAGCGAAGGCGGCTGGCAGTTGCAGACGCATGGTGCTGCCTGGGAGCGGGCTTTACATGACTGGAATACAAAAGGCTATTGCCTCTCTTTTGGCGACTGGCAGGCAGATGTTCACGCGGTTGCGGTTGCCATGCGCGATCCGATAGACGGCGATTACCTGGTCTTCAATTGCGGGGTGCCGGTATCAAGACTCAAAGGCAGAACCATTGAGGCGGTCGCTGCCGGCCCGCTGCTTGCCATGGTTGATGAAATAAATAAATACCGGCTTCTGGAAGCAAAGAATGACTGAGTCTGACAGCAAAACTTCGGATCCGCAATTTGCCTCGACGCTGGCGCAGGCAATTGATGTGCTTGCCTGCTTCAGATCGGGAGAGCCGACACTGGGAAATAAGCAGATTTCGCTGCGTACCGGCCTGTCCCCGAGCACGGTTGCCAGGCTGACCCATACGCTTGTGCAACTGGGGTATTTACGGCGTGCGCCGCAGGGTAGGCGCTATCTGCTTGGAGCGGCGCTGCTGACATTAAGCTATCCACTTCTTGCAAGCCTGCAGTTAAGACAGATTGCCCGTCCCCTGATGCTGCGGCTGGCGCTGGAGGTGAACGGGGCTGTCTCACTGGTTATCCGGGATTGTTGTAATATGGTTTATGTGGAAACGGCGCGTGCCAACGAAGCCCTGCAAGCTCATCCTGATATTGGTGCCGCGTTGCCCATGATGTCGACCGCCGCGGGCAAGGCTTGGCTCTGTCGCGCGTCAGCAGAAGAGCGCAACGCCGTCCTGAATCGCATTCGCGTGGAGCAACCCGACTACTACAAGGCACATCAACCCAGTCTGGCAGAGAGTTATCGAGAATTCGAGCGCTATGGTTATTGCTCGAACAACCAGCATTGGGTGCCGCATTCGTTTGGCTTTGCGGTTCCCTTTGCCAAGCCGATAGATGCCAATATTTTCGTTCTCAATTGCGGGGTTCCTGTGACCGACGGGTCATTTGCCGAGCGCAACAAGGAGATTTCCAAACGGCTGCAGGTACTGGTAAACAGTGTGCAAAATACGCTTGGCCTGTGAATTTTTTATCTGAGACCGCATTTATTTTTTGAGATTGCTTTTTATATGATGAATATAAAAATCGATATCAGCTTCAGAATATCCTAAGATTTGACCAATTTCGCGTTCAACAGATTCGACATAGCCGTGTTGTCTTCCATACCGGACAAGCTCTGCCAATCTAGCGGCTTTTTCTTTCGCACCTGGAGTCCATACGATTAGTCCGTTATCAGCCTCCATTTGAAATGATTCAAACTTACCGTTTTCAATGTATTTTTTTATGTCGTGTAAGTACTCGTCCGGATAGTCAGAATAAAAGAACGCCACTTCCTTCTTTCCCGCCAGCATTAATTGTGCTTCTTTGAACTCATGAGGCCCTAAACGGCCATTGTGATCCTTATCAAAAGTCATTATAAAATCCTAGTTGCGCCATGCCACATGGTTACCAGCCATGCGTTCTATCTGGCTCACATGTACTTTGAGCTCTTCTAAATTGCATTGATGGAAATCAAGAAATGGATATATCTAGCATACGGCCGGTTTTTTGCAGTATATGGGATTGGTTGCGTGAATCGCCCAACAAATCTTCTGAAACTCCATTGTTCGAAATTCGGTTGTGACTAAGATTGCGATTTATAAAAAAACGTCGCCCCACCCAGAAAAAAGGCGAGGCGACGATTTCAAGCGTGTTCAGGCAGACGGTATTGTTTACGTCCTGACGGCTTTTTCCTTGCCGGTCAGATAGCCAACCGCTGCGCTGAAGCGATCATGAAATTTTTCATCGATCAGGGGAGCGACCTTGTCCTTGACCACGTCATGCAGGCCGGGTTTGCCGCCTTTGCCTTTTTCCCAGTCACCAGGATGCTGGAAGTTGCTCATGATGTAGGTCCAACCATTGAGCTCGTCTACCGACTGCAGGCCGGTGGATTCGGCACCGGCAGGGCAGGACAGCAAGCGCGCCAGTTGTTTGGTATCCACGTTGTAAGCCCACAGGAAATTGTTGACGTGCGTGCCGCTATCTTCACCAATGAACAGCGTGCGCAGTTTTTCGGAAAACTTGATATTGTCCGGATTGGCAATTTTATCGGCGTTGGCCGTATTGCCCAGTGCATCGGGGGTTTGCAGATCTTCGCCGACCAGTTCCGCTGGTGGTTTCATGTCGACGGGAACCCATTCGCTGTTGATTGGCTTGCCGGTATTGTCTTTCTGTCCGGCTTTCAGATTCAGTGCATAGACGGCGCCGGCATACGGGCCTTGAACCTTGATGTCGCCCGAGCCATCCAGCATGGCATCGCGCACATAAGACATGGCAGAGTAGGCAATTTTATCCTTGGCGTTAACCGTTGTGCCTTCCATTTTAGAAAAGCCCATGCTACCGCCGGCCACGGCGGCGTGACGGTGGGTTTCCAGGAACGTGGCAGCTTTTTCCATGCCGGGTTTGAGCTTGACCCAGTTGACCTTCTTGTCAAAGACGATTTTCTTGAAGGAATCATCGTTGGGGTCTTCCGTTTTCACTTGCATGATATCTTCGGGCGCCAGTTTGTCAGCCAGCGCTTCAATTTCATCGCTGGTCGCATGACCCAGATGAATCCAGGTCAGATCGGCCGAGCCTGGGCCTTCGCCGCTGGTCTGGTGCCATTTTGCGACATACAGGTTACCGGCAGACAGGTCTTTTTCTTTATCTGCAACAAACATGAACAAGCCGCCGTGGTTGGCATCGTCGCCCATCAATGCGGTACGGTTGTCCGGCATCACCTGGATCAATTCATGTGAAATACGGCCCAGATTGTAATGTTTCTTGATGGTAGCAGTGCCGTCGGGGTTGACCGTGACTTCGGGCATATGACCGTAGTGATACGGGTTGGCTTTTTTCTCGTCGCCGAAGAGGGCCTTGCTGAAGCCTTTGAATTCGTCGTTCTTGGCCACTTTGAACGCATCTGGTTCATACTCTTCACTGGACAAATGCGTGTTCCATGGCGAGAGTGAGGCGCCACAGGTGATCCACAGGCCATGTACACCAGAGGTATCGACATTGTGATATTTCACCAACGACAGATGGCCTGTATCGGGATCCTGGTCCATGGTGAGCACTGCAATGGGAGAGGGCAATTTGCCGTACATATCGTCGCCATTCAGATTGCGGGTGGTGTATTCGAACTGTACCACCGCAAATACCGTATTGCCTTTGACGCCGTCGACCTTGGCGCTGTCCAGCTTGAGCAGCGAGGTGCCATCGGGGCTGTCTGAGAAAATCTGGCGCTCTTTGCCCGCAACCGAGGTGTCCATGATGGGCTTGTTATTGATGTCGAAGTAGCTGCCAGCGATGATCTGGCCGCCTTTGCCATCAGGCACTTTATCGCCGGTCAGAAAAAATGGTTTATAAGCCAGTTCAAACGTAGTGTCGGTCTTGTCGGCCCAGTTTATTTTCAGGGAAGATCCCACTGTGGTGTCAGCCAGCGCGGCAGGATTATCAAGGGTAGGTGCGGACATGCCAATAAACTCGGCAGAGGCAAACGCCTTTTGGACCGCCTCGGCTGTCTGGGCGGTGGCAAAGCCGGCGAAGCTGCCCAGAACGCCGGTAGTAAGCGGGAGCATGGGCGCACTGGCCAAGGCCATCAGGCTGCGACGACGGGACGGGGAAAATTGAGCGGATTTCATATTACGTGATCCTGTTGACAATAATGCGCAGATGTTACAGGTTTAATATGACAGGAATTCGTACGCTGGCTGACAATAAATTGAGGCTTTCAGGCAAGGGTGTTGGTTGTTATCCTGACCTGATGGTGCATGTTAGGGTTCGTCAGATAGATCGAAAATTGCATTGAATCAAGGTAAAACGCATAGGATAAATGTATATTTTTGAAGATTTTCAGAAGTTTTTTTTGTTGTTTTGGCAGACACAATGCCGCTTCCGTGTTGCATTGTGCTCGAGTAATGTCAGAAACTGAAAACCTATAAGCCCAATGTACAAGACATCATGAAATTCCATCGCCAAACCCGCAAGCGTTATTACGAGGATAGTTATGCCAGCCACTGTCAGGCCAGCGTCATCAAAATTGAAGCCGATGCGATCGAGCTTGATGCCACGGTGGCTTTTCCCGAAGGCGGCGGGCAGGAAGCAGACCATGGCACCATTACACTGAACAATGGCAACGTTCTGAGGTTTATCGACGCAAGAAAAATGTACGGGCATTCGCCCGAAATTGACGGTTTTCCTGATGTTCATGTGGGTGGCGTCATCTGGCACAAAGTGCATCAGGATGATGTGCCACTTTTAAGCGACTTGCATATTGGCGACAGCGTTACGGTGCGTATCGATACCAATCGAAGAGCGCGCTTGATGCTTAGCCATACCGCGTCTCATATCCTTTACGTGGCCGTTGGTATCATCCGGCCAGATGCCGTGCAGGCCACGCTGGGCTGCCATATCCGCACCGATGGGGCGCGGTTTGATTTTGGTGTCCATGCGCGCTTTACACCGGAACAGATCAGCCAGATCCAAGCCTGTGCCAATGACCTGGTTTTGCGTAATGCGGTCATCACGATGAGTGCACATCCGCAGGAACCGGATTTGCGCAGTTGGCATTGTGAGCAATATCAGATCGCATGCGGCGGCACGCATTTGGACCGTACCGGGCCCGTCGGCAGGCTGGTAGTGAAACGCAAAAGCCTGGGATCGGGCAAAGAGCGTTTGAGCTGCAGTTTTCCTGATGC
>JBOIGK010000074.1:0-8179 GCA_050742695.1 Advenella sp.
CGGCAACCTGCTGCGCCTCTTGCCGCCGCTGGCGGCAGTGCAACGTGATATCGAAGCCCGCCTGCGCCAGATCAAGGGCAATGGCTTTGCCGATACCCCGGCTCGAACCGGTGACAAAAATACGGGAAGCGGTCATGCTGTTTGCTCCTGTAAATAGTGTTCAATATCCGGCGGACTGAAGACACTCAGTCTTGCGGTGGCTACCGTTTGCGCGCTGTCGGTGTTTGCGTTTCCAGGCTCATCCAGCAGGGACAGGCGGCATTCGAAGACACCGAAGCCGCTGGCCTCGTCACGCGTGGAGGCCTCGACCTGTACGCATAGCAGGCTGCCCTGCGCAACGCTGGGGCGCAGGATGTCAATCTGGCGGCTGCCGAGCAGAAAACCCAGCTTTGGTGGCTGGCCGGCATCGTGAGCATGACAGCCGGCTAACGCAGCCACGCCCTGCGCCATGATTTCAATGGCGCACCACATGGGTAACTGCCCGTTTTCATCCAGGAAGAGGTGATCGGGTCCGATGCGGGCCAGGGCCTGTAACTGCGAGTCGGAGTAGGCGACGATTTCGTCAAGCAGGATCATGTTGCCGGCGTGCGGCAGTAACGGCGCAAGATGCCGTATGGGAGTCTGCATCGTCAGGCCTCTCCCAGTATCAGAACGGCGTTGTTGCCGCCAAAAGCAAAGGACAGGCTCATGCCGATGCGTGGCTGCTTTTGCCATCTGGACTGGCTGTCCGTGAGCGCAATCGCAGGCAGCGCCGGATCTGCCTGCCCGTCCCAGTGCTGCGCCGGTAGCTGCCCGGCCCGATTGTATTCGGGATGGATGACTCCCCACAGCAGCGCCGCTTCCAGCGCGCCGGCCGCACCCAGCGTATGTCCGGTGAGCGGTTTGGTGCTGGTGCAGGGAACGCCCTGCGCAAAGCAGGTCGCCATGGCCAGGCTTTCCATGCTGTCGTTCAGCTCGGTGGCCGTACCATGCAGATTGACCCAGCCGATCTCTTGAGCTTCGCACCCTGCCTGCGCCAGCGCCTGGCGGATGGCAAGAATGGCGCCGGTGGCCTTGGGGTCGGGCGAAGACATATGCCAGGCGTCGGCGCTATTGCCATAGCCCAGCAGGGGCAAGCCATCGCTGGCTTGCCGGGTCATCACAAACAGCGCGGCCGCCTCGCCAATATTGATGCCTTCGCGGTTGATCGAAAACGGATTGGCAATGCCAGCGGACAGCGCCTGCAGGGAGTCAAAGCCGTTGATCGTGAGGTGGGCCAGAGAATCCACGCCGCCGCAGATCACGGCATCGCATAGCCCGCTGGCCAGCAGGCGATGCGCCGTGATAATGGCGCGGGCGCCGGACGTACAGGCGGTGGAAATGCTATAGACCGGGCCGCTCAAGCCGAAATGATGGGCCAGGAAGTCGGCCGGCGCCGACAGCAGCTGGCGTTCGTGCCGGTATAAATTCTTGTCCCAGTGCCCGTCGCGGGCAAAGGCCTGGAAGGCCGGGTAGTTATCGTCGACGCCCGTGGTGGTGGTGCCGATAATGACGCCTACCCGTTGACCGCCATACTGAGCGCGGGCGCGTTCGATGGGCTCCTGCAATTGGCTGGCTGCCTGCCACAGCAGGCGGTTGTTATGGGTATTGAAGTGCGCCGGTGTGCCCGTCGGCAGCGGCGGGGGCGCCACAGCCGGGCGACCGGTATAAATCGTCTTACCTGACACCCATTGGGTTTCCGGCGTCAGCGGCGATACGGTGGTGTCAAATAATGCCTGCATGGTGTCTGCAAAGGTCAAACCCAATGCGCTGACCGTGGCGGGCGGGCTCAGGTAACTTCTCATGGTCTTGCTGGCAGAGAGGTCAGATTCCATTGGCTATGGTCCGGCAGCGTAATACCGGTGGCCGTTGCCGCCGCGGTCGTGTCTGTTTGCTGCTTCCCTGTGGCATTGCGCGCTGGCGGCAGTTGCAGCGACCAGAGCGCTTGCCCCTGGCGACTGAATGCGTAGGCGGCACTGGTGCTGCCCTGTGTCTTGCTGATGTCAATACCCGGATAGACGGCAGACCATTGCGCCTGGGGAATCTGCGTGGCAATAATGGCTTCGAACAGCTGGCGCGCACGCGGGTTGGGAGGGGCAAAGCCATCGGTCGTCCATTGCCCATCACGCAGCGACAGGCGGGCCAGCGGCGCGCCCAGGGCATTGGTCTGGATCCAGCGGCTGGCGCCCCCGGCTTCGGGCTGCACGATCAGCAGGCTGTCCTCGGTTTGTCCGGGCGCCGTCAGCAGGCTCAGCTTGTAGGCTTGTACCTGTGCGGGCTCGTTGTATTGGCGCGGCAGGACCGACGTGGCGGCGCAACCGGCCAATAGCAGCACCAGCAGCATGCCCAGCAGGGCGCCGGTAAGGCTGCGATCAGGTATCCAGTTGTGCTTCACCACATATCTCCGCCAGCGCCTTTAAGCGCCGTTCTGATTTTTCAACATAAGGGTTGCGGGTGTCCCACGCATACCCGGCCAGGATGGCGGCAATCATGCGCCGGATATCCTGGTTGGTTTGTCTGGAGTATATAACATCCTGAAAGCTGCAGTCGTACCAGCCGGCAACATAGGTTCTGAAGGTGTCGATGCCCACGCGCAGGGCGTCGGCAAAGTCCGTTTGCCAGTCTGCTGCCTGGCCGCGCAGGGTTTTGTCCACGAGCGCAGTAGCCAGTTTGGCCGAGTGCATGGCAATGGTGACACCCGAGGAGAATACGGGGTCGAGAAATTCGGCGGCGTTGCCCAGCAGGGCAAAGCGCTGACCATACAGGCTTGTCACATTGGCTGAATAGCCGCGCAGCGGATTGACCGGTGTATCCCATTGGGCATTGGCCAGCAGCTGGCGCAGACGTGGTATTTCATTCGTCATAGCCTGCAGGAACGGCAGCGGCTCGCGTCCGTTCATTGCCAGATGGCTGGGCTCGCCTACAACGCCGATGGAGCAGCGGCCGTGGCTGAACGGAATCAGCCACATCCAGATGGCGCGGTCTTGCGGGTGGGTGGCAATGACAATTTTCTCGCGGTCGAACCCGGGATCGATGATATTGTCCTGGATGTGGGTGAACCAGGCTTCACGCAACGGGAATGTCGACGGTTGTTCCAGGCCCAGCAGGCGTGGCAGCACGCGCCCATAGCCGCTGGCGTCAAGCACGAAGCGGGCTTGCAGCGTATAGGATTCGTCCTGATCGGTGCAGACCGAGAGTGTGGCGTGCTCTTCTTTGTTTGTCATGTGGGTGACGGTATGGCCGAACCAGACCTGTGCGCCCTTTCTTTGCGCTTCCTGGATAAGAATTTGGTCAAATTTCGCGCGCTCTACCTGAAAGGTGGTGCCTGGTCCTGCGGTGAACTTGTCACGAAAGTCAATGACGCTTTCCCGATCACCCCAGGTAAAGACAGCGCCGTTTTTGAGCTGGAAGCCGGCATCATTGACGACCTGCAATAGATCTGCTTCCTTGAGAATTTCCATGCAATAGGGCAGCAGGCTTTCGCCGATAGAAAAACGCGGGAAATGCTGGCGTTCGAGTACGCACACCTGCCAGCCGCGCTGGCGTAACAGGGCGGCGGCAACCGATCCGGATGGTCCTGCGCCGATAATGGCTACGTCGGTACTGGCTGGTAAGCTGGATGTTTGCATAAATAATGACTCATTCAGGATTCAGGTTCGGGAGTGAGAAAGGCGCGCATATACCAGAAAGTATATATGACGTTGCATAGCACCCCCAGCACCACACTCAGGCCGAACGTGGCCACTGCCGGGGTGGAACTGAAGTAGAGCAGGCCGAAAGTAATCATGGTGGTGACCGACGTCATGAAGATGCCGGCGGTTTTTTCTTCGGCCGGCAGCGTGGGCGTATAGGCGTAGACTGCGTAATCTATGCCGATGGCGGTAACCAATAGCAGACCGAAAATGCAAAACAGGTTCAGGGGCATGCCGATCAGTCCCGACAGGCTCATGACCGTTAACGAGGCCGATAGGGGCACCAGTAAAATCCGCAGCGCAGGTCGGGTGCCAAAGACACGATACAGGATGAGAAACCCCACGGTATAGGAAAGCAGCTTCAGCATGATCGCTTCCAGGCGGGTCTGGGCAAAGAGGCTGTTGATGTGACTGCGCTGGTCCACCAGTGAAACACCCGGGATGTGTTGTGTGAGCGCGGGCAACACAGACGGATCCTGCAGGCCGTTCATGGTGATCATGCTGCTGGGCCGGCCTTGTTCGTCGGATCCCAGCCATAGGTCGCGCCAGGGTTCGGCCAGGGTGCCGCGCAGCGACTGCTCAATAGTCAGCACCGGCTGGTCCTGACGTCGTTTGAGTTCGGCTTGCAAGGCGCTGTCTGGCACACCCAGTGCGCGCAGCGGCGCCCATGCCTGGGGCTGCTGCGACAGTGCTGCCAGGGTGGCTTTGAGCGCCTGCTGTTCGCTCGCCGGATTGACCCACTGGCTCAGGGCGCGGTAGTTGCGTAACCGGCCCTGGGCGACTAGCGTGTCCAGCCTGGCGGACAGGCGCTGTTCGGTCTGCAGCAGGCTTTCCTGGTCTGCTGCCTGCACAATAAAGTACTGGCTGGTGGGTTCGATGCCGGTCAGGCGGCCCACTTGTATCGCCTGGGTCAGTAGCTGTTGCGGTGTGTTTACCCAGTTGCGAATGTCGTCCTGCCAGTTGCTCAGATACAGCCCGCTTGCTGCAACGACCAGTAGCAGTATTGCCAGCAGGGGCGTATGGCGGATGCGCTCGCCAGCACTACGTATACTGCGGCGCAGAGTGTCCAGAAGCGGCATCAGCCCTGGGGTCGGGCGCGGTTGCCAGTGGTTGAACAGGGCCGGCAGCAGCAGGCGCGTGAACAGAAAAGTACTGAGGACCGCGGCCGAGGAGAAGACCGCTGTCTGCTGCAGGATCGGCAGGGGCGTCAGCAGCAGGAACAGGTAACCGGTAACGGTGACCGCCAGGCTGATGATAAAGGGACGGGATACGCGCCTGACGGCTGGCCAGGGCTGCCACCGGGCATCAAGCGTGGCGTGGCTGAGCCAATGCAGCGGAAAATCGACCACCAGCCCGACCAGGCTGGTGCCGATAATGAGCGTGAGAATGTGAATGGAGCCCAGCAGGGCAATGCAGGCGGCAAAGCCGGCCAGCAGACCGGCCGCCACCGGCAGCGCCAGCAGCAGAATGCGTGATGAGCGGAACATCAGCAGCAGAAACAGGATGGTCAGAATACTGCCGGTAATACTCATCCAGGTGCTTTCCTGGCCGCCTTCGGCTTTACCCTGTGCGCTGTAGATTGCGCCGCCGGCCATCAGGACGCGGACATCCTGCTGTGCGGCCTGCTGTTGGGTTTGGTCGATCAGCGCCAGCAACTGTTCATCGCCACCGTTCTGGTCTGTGGCGTCCAGTTGCGCGCGCATGACATACCAGATGCGGTTGTCGGCCTCCAGTTGCATGGTATTGCTTGCAATATCGTAGTGCACGGCAGAGCTGGCCTGCAGCTTGCCTGACAGCCGGGAAGCAAACCCGAGCCAGTCCTGATCGGCGGCAACCAGTGTTTGCTCACCCAGCGGCGACATGATCTGCTGGGCGCGCTGGCCAAACCATGCCTGCGGGTCGCGCGCCAGGGCTTCCCGTGCCTGTGGCGGCAGGCCTGCCTGATCCATGCGTTGCAACTCCTGGCGCAACTGATCCAGATTGGCGGCCACCTGCAGGTCCACGCGCTCGAACAAGGCGCTGTCGGACCATTGCTGCGCCTGCTTTTGCGCGGCAGCCAGGGCCTTGGCCGAGTCTGTGGCGCCGGTCAGCACAATAATCTGCCGGTTCAGCGTTTGCCGGATGGTGTTCTGCGCCCTGGTTTGTACTTCGCTTTGCGCGCCATCGGGCGGCAGCAGCGTTAGCAGGTCGGTGTGCACCGGCTGGCGAAATGCGAGCTGCCAGGCCGCGTACAGCAGCAACCCGAGCAGCCCCAGGATATAAAGCGCTGCCCAGCCTCGTTCAGCGTTCAAGCGCATCTTGGGCAGCGGCCGGCAGGGGTTGGTTGATGCGCAGATTAGAGAACAGGATCTCGGTCCTGTCGCCCTGTGTCTCGGCCAGGGTTACCTGATCGACCGAGCGTCCTCCTCTGATCGTAATGCGCTGGAAAATCTGTTTCAATACCGCCGATGACGGATCCAGCGTCAGTGTCCAGCGCCCGGCATCACCTTGCAGACTTTGCGTAAATTGTCCAGACAGGCTGCGGGTGTTGCCCGACAGCAGATCCATGAAGAGCCGGATCTGGGTCTGGCTGCCCGCTCCCTGTTGTTGCAGCGGCTGCCAGCGCCCCGCACCATCCTGGTGCATCATGCCCTGCGGTGTAATGCGAATCAGGCTGGCTATCGGACTGCGAGTCTCCCAAAGCAGCCCCTTGTCCGCAACCATCACGAACCGGCCCTGGCTCAGCAGTGGCTGTTCAAGCGAGCGCAGGAAACGTTTTTGCTGCACCTCGCCCTGCACCGTCTGGTGGGCCGACAACTGTTTTTGCAGGTCTTGTAGCGAAAAGGCCTGTGCGGCAGTGCATAGCAGGGTCAGGGCCAACACGACAGTTATGCGCGATAGGGACAACAGGGACTTGATGGTAGGCATAAAGCAATACTCTCACAAAAATTCAGGCTTCGGACTGCATCGCCCGGCGGATGATGGCCTGCCAGTCTTGCGGGGTGTCAAATTGCATTTCGCGATTCTCCAGCAATACGGCCACCTGGGTGGTTTCTGCCTGGGTCAGGCGCTCGCCCGAGGCCGCGTCGGTAATGACATAGACAATGCGCAATCGTGATTCCCACTCGCGAATGTGGGCCTGAACCAGCACCTGCTGGCCAAAGATGGCGGGGCGTACATACTTCAGTTGCATGGTCACGATCGGCCAGACATAGCCGGCGGCACGCATGGCGTCGTAGTTGTAGCCCAGTTTGTCGAGCAGGGCGCAGCGGGCAATTTCCAGGTATTTCACATAATGCCCATGCCAGACGATATGCATTGCATCAACGTCGAAAAACGGAATAGTCATTGGTACGCAAATGCTCAGGCCCGGATGCTTAGTCATTGTGCTTCCAGAAGTCATAGAAATTGAACCACTGCAGCGGCGCCTTCACACAGACCTGTTCCAGACGCTGTGCGTAACGCTGCACCCATGATCTGATCACTTCATCGCGATCCTGGCGCGTCCATTGAATACGATCGCTCATGCGCTCGATGTGCAAGGAGTAGCGGCCCTGCTGGCGCGTGCAGAACAGCGTGTTGACGCTTGCCTTGAGCAGGCCGGCCATCAGCCAGGGCCCCTGCGGAAATGCAACGGTATCGCCCAGGAACGAGACCGGGACCACCTTTTCACCACGCACCGGCTCGCGGTCCGCCGCAATGGCGATCCATTCCCCGTTATCCACGCGCTGTTGCAGCATCATCATGGTGTCGATGTCCAGCTCGGTCACCTGCAGCAGGCGGATGTCGTTGTCGGCCCCCAGATCGGCCATGACCTCGTTGTACATCTGGGCATGCTTGCTGTGAATCAGGATATTGAGCACCAGGCCCTTGTGATGGGATACCAGTGCACGGCTGATTTCGGTGTTGCCCAGGTGCGAGCAGATCAGTATCTGCCCCCGGCCTTGGGCATAGAGCATTTCCTTATGGATGCCTTCAGGGTCTTCAATGACGATGTGTTCGTAGCGCAGGCGCCCCTGCCAGACCGCAAAGCGATCGACCAGTGCCTGCCCGAAAGCGACAAACTGCCGGTAAACCGGCGCAAAGGCGGGCAGCAGATCGGATCTGCCGGACCATGATCGCAAATGTTGCTGGTAGTCACGGATGTTGCGGCGTTCGGTCGGAGACGTCACGAAGAAGTACAGCACGACGATATGTGACAGTATCCCCAACAACCACGTGGGGCAGTACCGGATCAGCCGGACCCCCAGCCTGAGCGCAAAGCGATTGCCCCGTTCCTGTTTGGTCGCCCAGTGTTCGCTCATGATCCGCCTTTGGCGAAGGCCCGTCGCAACAGCGAAGGCAGAAACGGCAGCATATGCAGGCAGCTGCGTGTATGCATGCGCGTGATGAGCAGATTGTCGCGCACCATGCGGTAGTGCGAGATGCCATCGGCCGCATAGGAGACGCGGGTCGGGATCCAGCGCAACGGCGTTTGGCGCCAGTACAGG
>JBOIGK010000075.1:0-1973 GCA_050742695.1 Advenella sp.
ATAATTGATAACTGGTGGCGTAGCTCAGCGGGTAGTGGGTAATCTGCAGGGCCAGGTCATGGATGGGGCGTTGTTGCTCGGTCAGGTCCGAAGGCTGGATGCGCACATTCCATAACGTATCGTCGCGTTCAATAAGGTGCTTGCTGATGCTGCGATTGATCTTGTTGCGAGTGATTTTTTTCGGGCCGAAAAAATAATAAATGACAAAGCCTACGACCGGTACAAAACTTAGAAACAGAATCCATGTAAGCGTAGAGACGGGCGGGCGTTTTTGCAGCACCACCCATAGCCCGATCACGATAATATAAAGAGCCCAAAGCCCATTCCAGAACCAGTCGCTGGCCAGCCACGCAGTGCTCATCAGTGAACCGCCCGCCTGTTATATTGTTTTGGGGGGCGGTCGTTGCGCTGTCGGTAGCAACGATGCCCAAGGGCGATGACGTCGACCGGGAAGCGGGCCGGCATCCCGGTTGGGTATGACAGGTCGAGGTCGCGCTTCATGAATGTCATTCTGCAAGAGGGGTGCTACACGCGTGCACGCTTTCGAATTCCAGCAACCAGCGTTTGCGCGGCAGCCCGCCACCGTAACCGGTGAGCGAGCCATCGGCGCCAATAACCCGGTGGCACGGAATCACAATGCTGATGCGGTTGCGATGATTGGCTGTGCCGACAATGCGGGCATGCGCGCCATTGCCGATGTCCTTAGCCAGGTCGCCGTAACTGCAGGTCCGGCCATAAGGAATCCGTTGCAAATGCGCCCATACGGTTTCGTCAAAAGCGGTTCCGGGTGCATCCAGAGCGAGCTCGAATGTTTGTCGCTGGCCGGCGAAATAGGCATCCATTTGTTGCTGTACCGCATCCAGGCAGGGATGGTCCTGCCGGTTCAGGGCAAAGCCGTAACGGGTACGCAGATCGTTGATTTCCTTGGTGATCGTCTCGATCGTATCCAGAAATTCCAGCAGCACCACACCATTGTCTGACGCCATGGCAATCATGGGGCCGACAGGTGAGTCCAGAAACCGGTAATGCAACGGCTTGCCACCGCCGCGCGACGCCGGATTATCGCAAAGCGCGTGAACCCCGTGTTGCAGGCGCGCCAGTGTCTCTGGGGTCAAAGTGAAGGCGGGGTGCGGGAATAATTCGTTATTGAGCATGGCCATGACAAGGAGAGACGGCACCGGTCGCGATGGACAGGGTCGTCGGATAGACACCTATCTTACTGTGAACAGAAGTCAATGGTGCGATTTTACGTGATCATGTCATATTCACAACATTGCTTGTTGCGGTCAAGGTTGGAGTGGCAGGCACAAAACATCAGGCGTGCGGCCTGGCCGGGCAGGGCTACTACAGTAGTGACAGCGCCGCGAACACCAGAGCGTGATCGGCCATTTTTCAGAATTCCGCCGCAAATTACTTGTCTGACATGGACAAATGAAATAAGATGTCATACAACATAAAGATGATAACAAGATTGTCATATATCTTGCGGCACTTGCGCTGCGTTTCTATTTTTTCAACGACAGGGTATCCATGAATCCACAGGAATTGAAACAGACCGTCAGTGAAGGATTGCTGTCCTTCCCCGTTACCGATTTTGATGAGCAGGGCAATTTCAATGCCGACAGCTATGCGCGCCGGCTTGAGTGGCTGGCGCCCTATGGCGCCAGCGCATTGTTTGCCGCTGGGGGAACAGGTGAATTCTTTTCGCTTGAGCCGGACGAGTATTCAAATGTGATACGCACTGCGGTGCAAACCTGCGCAGGCAAAGTACCGATTATTGCAGGAGCCGGCGGTGGCACCCGGCTGGCGATCCGCTATGCGCAGCAGGCAGAGAAGGCTGGCGCTCAGGGTTTGCTGCTGATGCCGCATTACCTGACCGAGGCTGACCAGGACGGTGTAGCGCTGCATGTGGAGCAGGTATGCAAAGCGGTGGGATTGGGCGTTATTGTGTATAACCGGTCGTTGTGCAGACT
>JBOIGK010000076.1:0-6827 GCA_050742695.1 Advenella sp.
TTTGCGCAGTGCATTAGCGGCTGACCTGGAAAGTGCGTGTGGTTAAAACCTTTCCGGTTGCCACATCTGTGATTTTAACCGTAACCCGGCGAGCAGTCATTGTGGGAGGGATCTCCAGTGTTCCCGCTGCTTGCTGGAAATCGGTTACGTCAAGCATGATCGGATCCAGTTCAGCGGTGCCGGAACGGCCATTGCGGTAGCGGCCATTGACCGCAAATTCGATGGATGCCTGCAAATCGGGATCCTGTTCATTTTTCTTCATGAGCAGCATACTGTAGTGAAGCTTGCCCACAGGGCCGGTAAATTCGCCAACGCGAATGCCCAGCGCACTGCCGCTTGGGTCCGCAGGAATTACTTTTTTGATCAGCGCCAGATTGTTGGCCAGGTCTTTGATCTGTGCCTGGGCTTTGGTCAGTGACGCGGTCTGTGATTCCAGCTGCGACTGCAGGGTGTCGCGTTGCTGTGTGGCCGATTCCAATTGTGATTGCAACTGCTGGCGGTCGGTCGAGAGCGAAGTGACTTCGCTGGTCAGCTTATTGGATTCGTCCAGGCTCAGGCGCTTGGGGCCGTAATTGGTTTGCAAAAACCAGTAGCCGCCCGCACCGATAATAACGCCGGTAAACAGTATGCCCACCCACGGCGGCATGCGGCGGTGACGGCGACGGCTGCTTGTTTCAAAAACAGAAGGCTTGAAGGTGGCTCTTTTAGAAGATCCAAACATGGGTGTTTCATCCGAATATCAACAGTAACGTATTGTACATTTTCCACTGACAATTTAGCGGGTGGTGCGCAGTTGCCCGTCAAGTTCGGTCAGACGTGCCGGCGTGCCGACATCGGCCCATTGGCCGCTGTAGTGATAACCCTCGACCGAACGAGTTGCCATCGCCATGCGCAGCAGCGGCGCCAGCGGCGCCGGTTGACCGTTGTCGATATTGCGGAACAGGCTGGGGTGAAATACGCCTATACCGGCGTAGGTCAGGGCTTTGTCGCCGTTCTGACGGGGGTGCAGATAGCCTTGCGCGTCCAGGCGGAAGTCGCCTTCGGGGTGATGCTCGGGATTATCTACCATCAGAAGCCACGCCTGAGTCGGCGAATCGTGCAATCTGTTGACCACGCTGACGGCCTGCATAGGGTTCCAGTCGCACCAGACATCGCCGTTGATCACCAGAAACGGCTGATCGCCCAGCAGTGGCAGGGCATGGGCGATGCCGCCGGCAGTTTCCAGTGCAGTGGCCTCGCGGGAGTATTGAATTGCCACGTCAAACTGGCTGCCATCGCCCAGTGCGGTCTCCAGGCGGTCGCCCAGCCACGCGTGGTTGATAACGATATCGGTAATGCCCACGGCAGCCAGGCGTTCCAGATGGTGGACAATCAGCGGTTTGTCGTTGACGGGCAGCAGGGGCTTGGGCAGGGTATCGGTCAACGGGCGCATGCGTTCGCCGCGTCCTGCCGCAAGAATCATGGTTTGAATCAAAATGTATATCCTACTTTCGTTTCGATGTTGTCCAGGCGGTCCAGCAGTCGCAACAGCGGACGGAAGGTATTGTAGCGGGCGGCGACCTGACGTACGTAGGCGTTGACTCGGGGCATATGCTGCTGGTAATGGGATTTGCCATCGCGGATAGAGAGGCGGGCAAAAACACCCAGGATGCGTAAATTGCGCTGCAATCCCATCCATTCATAGTCAACGTGAAAGTCGGCGAAATCTGCGGGAACGGGAATGCCGGCCTTCTTGGCCTGTTCCCAGTAGCGGATCGCCCAGTCCAGTTGCCGCGGTTCTTCCCAGGTGGTGCGTGCATCCATCACCAGCGACACCAGATCGTAGGAAACAGGCCCGCACACGGCATCCTGGAAGTCTATGATGCCGGGGCCGGCGCCGTTTTCCGGATGATCGTTGATCATCAGGTTCGGTGAATGGAAATCCCGGTGGACAAAGCAGGTCGCCTGTCGGGCATTATGCGCCGACAGGTTATCGAAGATCGTGTTCAGCGCCGCGCGTTCCTGATCCGACAGTTCGGCATTGCAGTGGCGCGCCACATACCAGTCGGGAAACAGCAACAGTTCGTCGCGCAGCTTGGCGCTGTCGTAGGCCGGCAGATGATCGGACGGCACTTGCTGCATCCTGACCAGCGCCTCTAGCGCGCTCAGGTAGTGCGCCTGCAGGGTCGCGTCATCCATCCCGTGCACAATGCGCTGGTAATAGGTATCGTGACCCAGGTCGCTCAACAGCAGCAGGCCCTGGTCAATTTGCGCCTCCAGAATTTTCGGCACGTTCAGTTTCGCCTGGTCCAGGCGCGTGGCAATATCCACAAACGGGCGGCAGTCCTCATGGGCTGGAGGGGCGTCCATGATGATCAGGCTGTCCGCTTCCGTATCCACCCGGAAATACCGGCGAAAGCTGGCGTCGCTGGATGCCGGGCGCAGGCTGTCGGTGCGAATGCGGTATTTTTCTGTAAGCGGGGCCAGCCAAGTCTGCACCAATGCGTAGCGGCTATCGGTCGCAGGGGTATCGGTCACGGCTTGAGTGGAACTGCCGGAGGGAGTGGAAGGAGCTGCGGACGTCGTCATGAATGCTTGTCGTGAAAAAGTATGTGATATCAGTGGGTTGGGCCCGGTTCTGATTTTTATTTCGGTAAATCGGGCGGGCATTGCCGTTGCCTGCGGTAGATAACTATAATAACGGGCTAATGTAAAAACTGCAGGTTACCGATATTTTATGCGGTATCCTCTGGTTTGTCCTGCATCATCAGGGAGTCTGACAAGACCCGATCTCCTGGCGATGCATGTTGCAGTATGATTTTCCCGTCTCAGTCCCGGGAAACAGGGTAACAGGACAGGTTTCTTCAATTATTTCCGGTAAAAAGCACAGTGCGAAAGATCTGTCACCTATTTCTTCTGACCGTATCCCCGATTGCTTTTGCCCAGACCGGTGTGTCGGTGCCCGGAGTGGGCCAGACATCCGCGCCACGGCTGTATGTATCGCCGATGCTCGCCAGTCCGGCACTTAACAACGATGAGATCGTCACGTTCACCGATAGCGCACGTGCGGACATCACCAACAACACCAATACCATTACCCTGGACGGCAAGTCGCAGATTCGCCGGCCCGATGCCGTTCTGAAGGCCGATAACATTAACTATGACCGAAGCACCGGCACGGTTACGGCACTTGGTAATGCCCGCCTGTTTCGCGACGGCAATCTGATTACCGGCCCGGGACTGCGTTATAACATCGACAAGGTGAACGGCACCATCACGTCGCCGGTATACAGTTTGGCCACCGGTGGCCAGGGCAAGGCCAGCCAGGCTAATATCATTGACGACAATCATCTCAACCTGACCGATGCAACGTACAGCGGCTGCAGCTGCGACGAGCCGTTCTGGCAGATCCGGTCGAGCAACGTCGATCTGTACAACGATGAGAACGAAGGGATTGCCGAAGACGGCACGCTGTATATCAAAGGCGTGCCGGTGATGTGGTCTCCGTATCTGACCTTTCCGATCCGCGCAGAGAAAAAAACCGGCTTTCTGACGCCGACCTACGGCATGACCTCACGCAGCGGTCTGGATCTTTCCGTCCCGTATTTTATCAATCTTGCGCCACAGTATGATTTGACGCTGACCCCGCGCTACCTTAGCAAACGCGGTCCGCAACTGGGTGCAGAGTTCCGTTATCTGCAGCCGAATTATTCCGGTACGCTGACCGGCACCTATATGCACAGGGATAACGAGCTGGATCGGTCCCGCTGGATGTTTTCCTGGCGGCACCTGCAATCGCTCGGGTCCGTGCTGGGGCTCAATTTCAACCTGTCGGTAGACTGGAATGCAGTCTCTGATGATGATTATTACCGTGATTTCACGGACATGACGACCATCACCCAGGCGGACAAGACCTATCTGAACCGGAATGTCACGCTCGGGTTCTCTGGCTACAAATACTGGGATGGTTATCTGCAGATTCAGAAATACCAGACCTTGCAGGATGCCACGACGACCGACATTTACGGCCAATACGAGAAAGTGCCAGAATTGCGTGTCCATGGTGCGCGTTTTGATTGGCATGGCCTGGATATGGAAACCACTAATACGCTGACCCGATTTGAATACCCCACGTATTTTGGCTCCAAACTGAGCGACGAAGTCATTGATCAGACAGAAGGTCATTTGCGCCCGAATGGAACGCGCTTTACATCCTATTCCACATTAAGTTACCCCATTGTCAGGCCCGGTTGGTACATTACTCCCAAAATCGGCCTGCATGCGTCCCAGTACGAAACCGACTGGTATACGCGTTATGGCCAGTATTCGTTCTACAGCCAAAGTGGTAACCAGCGGCGTTCGGTATCGCGCGTTTTGCCCATTGTGTCTCTGGATGCCGGCATGACATTCGAGCGTGAGACCACGCTTTTCGGATATCCGTCTACGCAGACTCTGGAGCCGCGGCTTTATTATCTGTACATTCCTTACCAGGACCAGAGCGACATCCCCATTTTTGACACGGATGTGAGCCAGTTCGGGTTTGCCAGTGCTTTTTCCGAAAACCGTTATAACGGGGGATGGGATCGAATCAACAACGCCAATCAGGTCACGCTGGGCCTGACTTCGCGCTGGTTTGACCGGGACACCGGGTTCCAACGCCTTGCATTGCAAGTGGCGCAGCGCGTGTATTTTGATTCGCAACGCGTCACCTTGCCGTTTGAATCTCCGCGCACCGGCACCCGGTCTGACTGGATCTTCGGCGCAGAAGCGGCGCTGACCAATAAATTTACGACCCAGGCTGCCTTGCAGATCGACCCGTATCAAGGCAAGACAACCCAGGTTTACGCCGCAGCCAAATGGACGCCCAAGCGCCTGACTACGCTGTCGCTGTCCTATCGTTACCAGCGTGACCCCTATGCGGATGAGGAGCGTACCGATATCAATCAGGGCAATCCTCTGTCCTACCAGTTGCAGGGCAAGGAAACGGTCAGCTTTGCCGGCCAGTGGCCCTTTACCAGCAAACTGTACGGCGTGGGCCGGGTTGATTACTCCCTCAAGGAAAGCCGTGTCACCCAGCATATTCTGGGTGTCGAGTATAAAGGCGACTGCTGCTGGACCGGGCGAGTTGTTTTGAAACGTTACGCCGTTTCGAAAGAAGATTCGAATTCTGCTATATTCTTTCAGTTGGAATTGGCAGGGTTGGGCTCGGTCGGGAAAGATCCTATGGACTTGTTAAGACAGAATGTGCCCGGATACGAAAGTGTCAACACCCCCGTTCCGGCCAGGACATCATTTGAAAGGTATGAATAATGCGTAAATTGGGTTTCATGCGAACAGCAGTTGCTCTCGCCATCCCCGCTATTTTTATTGCTATGCCGCCGGCAGCGCAGGCGCAGCAGGCGAAAAAAAGCGGGACGTCGCAGCAGCGTGCACCAGGGCAATTCGCTGATGGTATTGCGGCCGTGGTCAATAATGAAATCATTACCATGCGCGAGCTGCAACAACGGATGGCCAGCAACCGCATGACTACTGGCGGCCAGAGCCAGGCTCAGCAGACGGTATTGCAGGCGATGATTGACGAAAAACTCATGCGCCAGGATGCCGAGCAATATGGCATCAAGGTTACTGATGCACAGGTGTCTGAGGCCATGGCCAATATTGCCCAGCGCAACAACCTGCCGCCTGAAAAGTTGCGGCCGGCGATTGAGCAGATGGGCTTGAACTGGAATGACTATATTCGCAATCTGCGTAACGAAATGGTTATGGAAGAATTGCGTACCAAGATCATTCAAAGTCGTGTCAATGTCAACGAGTCCGATATTGATGCGTTTCTGAAACAGAATCCGACGGGTATTTTGCCTGGTCGGGAAGCCGAAAGACAGAGTCAGCCCAAGCCGCCACCGCAGAAGCAAGTCGTGGTCGAGCGCTCGTTTGTGCCCAAGGCAGTTGCCCTGCAGCATATTTATATTCGCGTGCCTGATAACTCGCCAGAGGATGTGGTTGCCGCCGCGCGCAAGAAAGCAGATGCGGCGATGGCAAAACTACGTCGCGGGTCAAGCTTTGAAAGTGTAGCCAAGGAATATTCCGACGGGCCCGAAGCGGCAGCCGGGGGTAACCTGGGTATCCGCATGTTCGAAGACTGGCCATCGCTGTTTGTGAATGTCACGAAAAAAGTACCGGATGGACGCACCACCGGCGTTTTCAAGGCGCCCAATGGTTTTCACATTCTCAAGGTAGTAGAGCGGCGTGGCCTGGTGCAGGAAAACAAACGGGTCGTGACCGTGCAGCCGCCGGCACCGCCACCGCCGCCGGTGCCACCTATAGAAAAAATGGCCAAGCAGCAGGGGCCGGTGAACATTACCGAGACCAAGGTAAAACATATTCTGGTCAAGATCACACCAGTCTTTTCTGACCAGCAGGCCCATGCAAAAATCAATGACGTTCGCAATCAGATCGAAGGCGGCATGTCATTCGAGGACGCAGCCAAGAAATTCTCGCAGGACACCTCAGCGCCACTGGGCGGAGAAATCGGCTGGATTCCACCAGGCGTTTCTGATCCTGCCTTCGAGAAAGCCATGAACGCCCTGCAGCCTGGCCAGCTTAGTGCGCCCGTGCGTTCGCAGTTTGGCTGGCATCTGATCACGGTTGAAGACCGTCGCAGCTCGGACAAACAACCCGAAATCCGCCGCAACCTGGCGCGTCAATCGCTATTCCAGAAACGCGCAGAACCGGTCTACGAAGACTGGTTGCAACAGTTGCGGGCCAAAGCGTATATTGACAACCGTCTGACGCAACAGAAAAGCCAGCCCTAGAGCAGAATAAGAATGGCAGTCCATCAGGCCCGCAAG
>JBOIGK010000077.1:0-3379 GCA_050742695.1 Advenella sp.
TTCTTGTTATGCAGCTGCATGGCCGGCAAAACGCCGCCTGCACCTGGTTTGTTTTCGACAATCACTGGTTGCTTGAGAATACCTGTCAGGTTTTCTGCCAGCACCCGAAATGGAATGTCGGTTGAGCCACCGGCCGTATAGCCAATCACGATTGTGATTGGCTTGTCAGGAAAGTTCTTGGCTGCCTCGGACATTGCCTGAGCTGACTGCATACCGCCTGCCATGAGCATGGCAATGGCGGCGGTATAGATGGACTTGCCTGGTTTTATCACACTTGTCTCCTGTTTTTTAGTAATGCGGATAATTGCAGATAGCTCGTCTGGATGTCTGATCTGGTTACTGCAGGATCTTACAAGTCAGATATTACCGTCTTTAATCAGATCTTTCGCAATAATGATTTGCTGAATTTGTGATGTGCCTTCGTACAGACGGAACAGGCGTACATCACGATAGAAACGTTCGATCGCGTACTCGGAAATATAACCGGATCCGCCATGAATCTGGACCGCCCTGTCGGCAACGCGACAGCACATTTCGGTAGCAAAGTATTTTACGCAGGAGGCCAGCGCAGACACGCTTTCACCGCTGTCGCGCCGACGTGCTGCATCGAGCAGCATGCACTCGGCTGCGTAAATATCCGTTTTGCTATCTGCAAGCATACCCTGAATCAATTGAAAATCAACTAGAGGATGCCCGAATTGCTTGCGGTCCTTGGCAAACGTCAGCGCATCGGCCAGCATGCGTTTGGCCGCACCGATAGCCACGCCGGAAATATGCAGGCGGCCTTTGTCCAGTACTTTCATGGCAGTCTTAAAGCCAACGCCTTCCTTGCCGCCGATCAACTGGGTCGCCGGTATGCGGCAGTTATCAAAAATGACATCGCTTGTGTGCGCGCCTTTCTGGCCCATTTTTTTATCGCGTTTGCCCAATGTGAGCCCGGGGGTACCGGCCTCGACAATGAACGCTGAAATCCCCGAAGCACCTTTGATGTCGGGATTGCTGCGCGCCATGACGGTAAAAATGCCGGCATGCGGCGCGTTGGTAATGAAGCGTTTGGTGCCATTGATGATGTAATGATCGCCATCGCGTACTGCCGTTGTACGCAAGGATCCGGCATCGGACCCCGCTTCCGGTTCTGTCAGGGCAAACGAGCCGATCAGATCGCCGCTGGCCAGGCGAGGCAGATATTTTTCTTTCTGCTCCGGGGTACCATCGATCACGATGCCCGACGAGCCGATGCCGTTATTGGTGCCAATGTAGGAGCGAAATGCGGGGGAGGTGCGACCCAGTTCCATCGCTATGCGCGCTTCTTCTTCCATAGTCAGGCCCAGGCCGCCATATTCTTCAGGCAAGGCCAGGCCGAACAAACCCAGCTCTTTCATCTGGTCCCGGATCTGCTGGGGAATTTCGTCGGCCTCGGCAACTTCATTCTCGGCGGGGACAAGGACTTCGCTAACGAAGCGGCGAACGCCTTCTTCAAGAAGGGTCTGGGTTTCCTGATCACGTATCATGACTGTGATTAATCCTTATAAAAAAAGAGTGCGTTATTTTGCCAGAAAGCGGCTGAATGCCGTCTTCGCTTCGGGCGATGCCAGGCATTGCGCAAAACGTTCTCTTTCGGCATCCAGCGTCGCGGCGACATCCTGGGCCGCAGCGCGCTGCAGCAGCGCCTTGGTGCTGGTTAAGGCAAGTCTGGACTGATTGGCCATTTCGCGGGCCAGTTCCTGGGCGGTGCTTTCGGCCTGGCCGGCAACGACCACGCGATTGATAAGTCCTGCCTGTTGGGCTTCTTCTGCCGTAAAGGGTGTGCCGCGGTACAGCCATTCGTTGGCCTTGCGAATCCCGACATAGCGGGCAAGCAGCAGGCTGGACGCGCCTTCAGGGCACAGGCCCAGCGGGACAAAGGGAATGCGAAACTGCGTACCGGTGCCGGCCACAACAAAATCGCAATGCAACAGCATTGTGACGCCGATGCCAATGGCGCCGCCTTCGACGGCGGCGATGATGGGAATATTGACCTTGCTGATGGTTTTAAGAAATGTCAGGCCCGGGCTGGCCCCTTCAGGCGCGTTGACAAAGTCGCGCAGATCGTTGCCCGCCGTGAAATAGCCGCCTGCACCGGTCAGTACAATGGCATGCAGGTCTTCTCTTGCGCTCGCCTGCGCCAGTGCCGCTGTGAGCGCAGCATAGGTGGTGCTGTCCAGTGCGTTTTTCTGTGCTGGTCTGTTGATGGTGAGCGTCAGAACCCGCTCGCTAACATTGGACAGGAGCGTGGGCGTGGTTGTTGTATCGTTCATCAGGGGTTCTCGCTGGCAAGGCGCTGGCGCGCGGTCTGATATTCCTGTTGCATGCGCTGGGCAATCGTGGCTACCGGATCTACTGAGTCGATGGTGCCGACGCCCTGACCGGCACCCCAGACATCTTTCCACGCCTTGACGCGGGTTGAGCCAAAGTTGGTTGATTATTTTTCCTGCTCTTGCAGGTTGTCGGGGTCCAGGCCCGATGCTGTAATGCTCGGCGCCAGGTAATTACCGGGGATGCCCGTGAAAAACGGCGTGTACAGAATGTCCTTGGCGGCTGCGTCGACGATCATCTGTTTGTAGCGGGGGTCGGCGTTCGCTTCCTGGCTGGCGATAAAGCGCGTGCCGATATACGCAAAATCGGCTCCCATCGCCTGGGCTGCCAGAATGGCATCGCCGTTGGTGATCGAGCCGGAAAGAATAATCGGGCCGTCGTAGAATTTACGCACTTCGGACACCAGTGCGAACGGACTTAGCGTGCCCGCGTGGCCGCCTGCGCCGGCAGCCACAAGAATCAATCCGTCCACGCCGGCTTCCAGCGCCTTCTCGGCATGGCGGATGGTCGTGACATCATGAAAGACCAGGCCGCCCCAGCGATGGACTGCAGACGCAACATCCGACGGGGCGCGCAGGCTGGTGATGATGACGGGCACCTTGTATTTCTCGCAGGCTTGCATGTCATGATCAAGCCTGTCGTTCGATGTATGGATAATCTGGTTGACGGCGAAGGGAGCGATTTTTTGCTCCGGGTGCCGGCTTCGTTCTTCATCCAGCGTGCTGGTGATCCGGGCCAGCCAGTCATCCAGCAGCGATGCCGGACGGGCGTTGAGGGCCGGGAACGATCCGATCAGGCCGCTTTTGCATTGCTCGATGACCATATCCGGATTGGACACGATAAACATGGGTGAGCAGATCACAGGAAGCGACATTTGAGCGCGCAATTTTTGTACGACAGGATGAGCCATAAACAACCTCAGTCAGAAAAAATATCATATGCAATATTGGCAGCGAACGGATGCATGGTGTATGCCGCAGACGAAAGATGCCAACGGGGCAGATCGACGCAGCCACCGGATAGC
>JBOIGK010000078.1:0-5246 GCA_050742695.1 Advenella sp.
CAGAAGTACGTATTCATGCTCCGTTCCCTGCATATCCGTGATTTTGTCATTGTTGAACAGACCGAACTGCACTTTGACGCCGGCTTCTCGGTCTTCACCGGGGAAACCGGTGCGGGCAAATCTATCCTGATCGATGCCCTGGCGCTCACGCTGGGCGCCCGCGGCGACAGCGGTGCCATCCGCGAAGGCGCCGACAAGGCCGACATCAGCGCCATCTTCGACGTTCCTGATTCGCTGCGTGCGCTGCTGGCAGAACAGGAACTGGAACCGGAAGAGGACCAACTGGTGTTGCGCCGGGTCATAGACCGGGCCGGCAAATCCCGGGCGTTTATCAACGGCGTCCCCGGCACGCTCAGCCAGCTCAAGGCCATCGGCTCGCACTTGCTGGATATCCACGGCCAGCACGCCCACCAGAAGTTGCTGCAACGCCATGAACAGCGCATCCTGCTTGATGCTCACGGGCAACACGAAGCACTGGCCAACCAGGTTCGCTCCCTCTGGACCGACTGGCAGCAGGCCCAGCAGAAACTGGAGCGCGCTCGTAGCAGTCAGCGTGATGCAGAAGTCGAAAGAGAACGGCTGGAATGGCAATTGAATGAAATCAGCCAGATCAATCCGGGCAAAGATGAATGGGCCACCGTCAACGCCGACTATAATCGGCTGGCCAATGCTTCTGCGCTGCTTGAAGGTGCCGCAGGCGCACTCAACCTGCTCGATGGCGAGCAGACTTCTGCACTGGAGATCCTGAACGCGGCACTGCACCGCATCGAGCCCTTATTGCGCAATGACGCGCGTCTGCAGGGCGTGCACGAGGCCATTGAATCTGCCCGTATCGCTACCACCGAAGCGTCGTCCGATCTAGCCAGTTACCTGGACAAGGCCGAACTGGACCCAGACCGCCTGGCCGAAACCGAGGCGCGCATGGGCGCCATGTTCACTACCGCGCGCAAATTCCGGCTTGAACCTGAAATGCTGTACGATCGCCTGCAGGAACTGACCCAGGCACTGGAAGCCCTTAACAGCGAATCGGATGTGGCAGGACTGGAGCAACAGGTAGCCAAACATGAAGCGGCGTATCGCGAGGCCGCCGAAAAACTGACCAGGGCGCGCCAGGCCACAGCAGCCACCCTGTCCAAAGAAGTCAGCAAAGCACTGCAGACGCTTGCCATGAAAGGCAGCACATTTGAAATAACAATACAGCCGGCCGACCCCGGCGCCTCGGGTATGGATAATGTACAGTTTAACGTGGCAGCCCACACAGGCAGTGAACCGCGCCCATTGGCCAAAGTGGCCTCTGGCGGAGAACTGGCCCGGATCTCGCTGGCCCTGTCGGTCATGGCCAATCGCGCACACCAGGTGCCTACCCTGATTTACGATGAAGTGGACACCGGTATTGGCGGCGCAGTTGCCGAAGTGGTCGGCAAGCTGCTGCGTGATCTGGGACGTCATCATCAGGTTCTTTGCGTAACTCACCTACCGCAGGTGGCAGCTTGCGCGCATCACCATTTCGAAGTACAGAAAAAACAGGGTAAAAAAGAAACTGTATCGCGTATTGATCTGTTGGATGACCATGCCCGCACCGAAGAGATTGCCCGCATGCTAGGGGGTGTCAAAATAACCGAAACCACGCGCCAGCATGCCCGCGAAATGTTGACTCACAGCGATTGAGCGCTGCAAACCCACTGGGCAATAAACAAACCAACCGGACATAAAAAAAGGCAGATTGCAATCTGCCTTTTTTTGACAACACCCTACCGAACGGCCATGCCACCTGAAGTATGGTGGGCCGAACCAAAGGGCCTGCGGGTTGCAGGCCCTGTGTCACCTGTCTACCGACGATGCTTAGATTCGCAGTCACCACAAATGCCATAAAGAACCATGGCGTGGCTTTCCAGCAAAAAGTTATTGTCTTTTGCAACTTTTGACTGGCGTCGTTCAATTTCCGGATCGGAAAACTCAACAACTTTTCCGCAGACGGAACATACCAGGTGGTCATGGTGTGCGCCATCATCCAGTTCATAGACTGCCTTGCCATTATCAAACTGGCTTCTGGACAGAATTCCGGCCTGCTCAAACTGCGTGAGCACCCGGTAGACCGTGGCAAGACCAATATCAACGTTTTCGGAAATAAGCAGACGATAGACATCTTCGGCACTTAAGTGACGCATTTCTGCCTTACGGAAGATATCCAGGATCTTGAGCCGTGGGAAAGTGGCTTTAAGACCCATGCTTTTGAGTTCACTGGGATCGTGTAATTCGTTCAAGGCTCGCTCGCTGATTGGGAGGTGGATAAGATATTGCGGAAAACACGCTTCCGACTAATTTTTGAGATTACCTGGCTAAACAATCCTATTGATTGCCCAGAACTATTATCATAACGCTTTTACGAGTCCAAATACAGGAACGTCGCCAAGTCATGAACCAAACTCGCCTTTTCCCCCGTATCCGGTATGGTCTGGTCGCCTCCCTTACAGCACTTGCCGTGCTGGGTGGTTGCGCCTCAGGAGAATGGGGTTTCCCATACAGGCCTTCTGTTCAACAAGGTAACTGGATCACCGCCGAAGATGTCGCTCTCCTTCAAAAAGGCATGACCGAGGATCAGGTGCGCTATGCATTGGGCTCGCCGACACTCAAGGACATGTTCCATCCTGATCGCTGGGATTACCCTTATTATTTCAAACCGGGCTATGGTGATCCGGTACAGCGCAAGTTCTCTGTCTGGTTTGTCAACGGCCGGGTAGACCGCTGGGAAGGCGATGAACAGCCCTCTTTCCAGCCTTTCAAGCAAGAAGCGCGCCTGTATCGGCCCGGCGACAAAGCACCCGAAAACGAAGTGACCGATCCACAGGCACTACAGGCTGCGCCGGCAGGTACTGACAGCAACGCAGTCACGACCTACCCAATGGACGATGGCAGCACACAGGGGGCCGCAGGTTCCGCCCCTGCTGCGCCATCGAATGAACCGATCAATATCGAACCGGCTCCCGGCGCAACCCGGACCCAGTAAACCGGCCAACATCCTGCTCCCGGACCTGTGATTCGGGCAGGATGATGCATTGTCACGGGCTGCATTCCCGATTTGACTCCCTATTTATTTGCACGCCCGCACCGGGCTGCAGCTTTCTTCAGGAAATATCCCACCATGCGCATAGCCATTTCCGGAGCCAGCGGCCGTATGGGCCGCATGCTTATCGAAGCCGTCCTGGCGCGTCCCGAACTCTCGCTTGCCGTCGCACTGGATCATGCCAGCAGCAGCCATCTTGGGCAAGACGCCGGCGCCTTCCTGGGCAAGAATACCGGCGTGCAACTGGGCAGTGATCTGGCAGCACTCAAAGACTGCGATTGCCTGATTGACTTCACCCGTCCCGAAGGCACCCTGGCACATGTCCAGGCTTGCGCACAGCACAAGGTAAAAATGGTCATCGGCACAACGGGTTTTGACGCCACAGGCCAGGCAGCGATCGCATCAGCCGCCGAGCGCATTGCCATCGTGTTTGCCCCGAATATGAGTATTGGCGTCAACGCGACGCTGCGTCTGCTCGAGCAGGCTGCAAAAATGCTCAACAGCGGCTATGACGTGGAAGTATACGAGGCACATCATAAGCACAAAGTGGACGCGCCTTCCGGCACCGCGCTGATCATGGGCGAAACCATCGCCAACGCCTGGGGAAAAAAGCTGGAAGACATTGCAGACTGGAGCCGGCACGGCCATACCGGCGCACGCAAGGACGGCCAGATCGGCTTTTCCGTGGTGCGCGGCGGTGATGTCATTGGCGATCATACCGTGATGTTTCTGGGCACCGGAGAGCGTATAGAAATTACGCACAAGTCTTCCAACCGCAGCACCTATGCCCAGGGCAGTGTCCGGGCCGCGCTGTTTTTGCAGGACAAGCCATCCGGTCTGTTTTCCATGCAAGATGTGATTGGCGGATGATTAATGCCCTTTGATACATCCAATTGACGCAAAAGGAGCGGCTGCCATCAGGCAGCCGTTTTTGCATTTGAAAGAGTCGCAACAGACATAATGATAATGTCAGCAGCAATAATGGCAGTTGTGATAACGACAGTCTTGATAACGGCCGTTCTGTTGGATCAATCGAACAGCACCGGCTCGCGCTCAAGCGTCACGTCGAATTTCTGCTGCGTCGACGCTATTACCGCATCGGCCAGTGCCAATACATCTGTTGCCGTTGCTCCACCATGATTGACAAGCACCAGCGCCTGGCGATCATGCATGCCGACGGGCCCGAGCGAGCGCCCCTTCCAGCCGCATTGCTCAATCATCCAGCCGGCCGCCAGCTTATAGCTGCCATCAGCTTGTGGATAGGACACGAGCGCCGGATAGTCTGTTTTCAATTGTGATTGCTTTGCCGCAGACACGATCGGGTTTTTGAAAAAAGAACCGGCGTTGCCGATTTTGGCCGGATCAGGCAACTTGGCCCGCCGAACTCTGCAAACAGCGTCAAAAATCTTTTGTGGCGTGGCGTTGCGCGCAAGCTCAGGATCGTTTTTAAGGTCAGGATACGAGATGACCGGCGCCCACTGTTTGGGCAAACGAAATCTTACCGCCGTGATCAGATAGCCCTGTCCTGCCGGTTTCTTAAAAAGACTGTCGCGATAAGAAAACGCACAGTCCTGCGTGCTGAACAAACGGCGCTGGCCTTGCGCCAGATCCCAAGTATGTACACTGTCGATCCGATCCATCACCTCAACGCCATAGGCGCCGATATTCTGTACCGGGCAAGCGCCGACCGTACCGGGAATGAGTGCAAGATTCTCCAGCCCATACCAGCCATTGCGAATACACGTAGCAACAAAGTCGTGCCACACTTCACCACCGGCCGCTTCCACAATATAGGCTTCGGTGGTTTCTTCAATCAGCCGGATTCCCTTGAGCAAATTATGCACCACAGGACGGGACAGGCGCTCACGCAGTATGAGGTTGCTGCCACCGCCCAACACATAGATCAGGCCACCTGCCGTCTGCCGCCATTGCATGACCATGGGCAACTGCTGTTCGCTGTCGAGCCGAAAATAATGGGCGGCATGCGAGACCAGTCCCAATGTATTGAGACCCCTAAGATCCTGCGTTGTATCATCCCGCATCAAAAAGCACCCACTAGTGTGAAATTAATTTGACATTATAATTAATTTACTGCTATAGTTTCGCCTCTTCGCAAAGAGATTCATGTGGCAGCAGCGACTGTTCCGTTATGGCGACGGAATCACCCCGGTGATGCATAAAA
>JBOIGK010000079.1:0-2391 GCA_050742695.1 Advenella sp.
GTATTGAAGTCAGGTGATCGAGTCGTATACACGCATACATCTTGTGGCAGCTGCTTTTTCTGTACAACGGCCCGATCTCCTACTTTGTGTATTAATCGAAAGGCCTACATGTACGAGACGATGGCAAATGCGCCGTATCTGCTCGGCGGTTTTTCCGAGTATGGGTATATCATGCCGGAAGCAGGGCGGCTTAAGGTGCCTGATAATGTGCCCAGTGAGCTGGCCAGCTTGTCAAGCTGCGCATTGCGATCGGTCATGAACGCTTTCTCGCAGGTGGGGCAAATTGAGCCATACCAGACAGTTGTGATACAGGGCGCAGGGCCATTGGGATTGCTGGCCGCTGCCAACGCAAAGGTACGTGGCGCCAAGGTAGTGATCGTAATCGGCTCGCCTGCTGCGCGTCTAGAGCTGGCCCGGGAGTTCGGCGCCGATGTCTGCATCCCTGTAGAAGGTACCACAGATCAAGAAAGGCTTGATACCGTTCTCATGCATACTCAAGGGCGCGGGGCCGACATTGTGATGGAATTTACGGGTGTGCCGGCTGCCTTCTCGGAAGGGCTGGCGCTATGCCGCAAGGGCGCGCGGTATCTTGTTGTTGGTCAGTTGGGGGAAGGCAGGGTGGAATTTCAGCCATCCATGATTGTCAAGAAAAATATCAACGTCATCGGCTCTTTCTCGGGTGACGCGCGCAGCTACTCCCTGGCGCTGCAATTTATGGACCGTCATATGCATAATTTTCCATTTGAGCGCATGATTACCGGCCGCTATACCCTGGACGCTGTCAATACCGCCATGGAAAGAATGAAGAGCTATCAGGAAATTAAACCTGTTATTACATTCTCTTGAAGGACCGGGATGATTCATCAATTCAATGAAAGTGAAAAAGGCCCTCTTGACGGCGTACGGGTTCTGGATTTGTCAAGATTGGTTGCCGGTAACATGCTCACATTATTCCTTGCTGATTTTGGGGCAGACGTCATAAAAATAGAGAAGGAAGGAAAAGGGGATGATTTGAGAAGCTGGAAGGAATCGGATGAACCGATTTACTGGAAAATCTACGGGCGCAACAAACGCTCCATGATTCTGGATCTTAAGTCGGAACCAGGTAGGCAAGCGTTGAAGAAATTGGCCTCACATGCGGATATTCTGGTTGAAAATTTCGTCCCCGGCGGTCTGGAGAAAATGGGTCTTGCGCCGCAAGTGTTACACGAGGCAAATCCGAAATTGGTTATTGTTCGCGTGTCGGGATGGGGCCAGACCGGCCCGTTTAGCCACAAGCCCGGTTTCGGAACGCTGGTCGAAGCAATGTCGGGGTTTTCCTATTTGAATGGCCATGCAGATAAGCCTCCGACCCTGCCGCCACTGGCCCTGGCAGACATGATCGCTGGCGTATACGGGGCTGCTGGCGTGTTGACTGCGCTTAGGGCAGCGGAAAAAGAAGGCATAGGGCAGGTTATTGATTTGTCTCTGTTCGAGCCTATTTTCTCTTTTATTTCCTCCGAGGCGCTTAAGTTCCAGTTGTCAGGTGTGCCGACCATGCGTTCTGGAAACCAGTCGTCACATACTGCACCGCGCAACGTGTATGAATGCAGCGATGGCAAATTCGTGGCGATGTCCGGCTCAATGCAATCGATGGCACTGAGAATCCTGGACACTATCGGTCGCCCGGAACTGAAGGAGGACAAACGGTTTCATGATAATGACGCGCGGGTTAAACACAGAGACGAGCTGGATTTGATTATTGGCGATTTTATAAAGCAGAAAACCCAGCAGGAGAATCTGGCGTTGTTTGAGGCCGCGGGCGTAACAGTCGGGCCGGTCTGTTCGGTTGCAGATCTGATTGACAGCCATTATATCCGGGGTCGCGAAGTGATGGTGCAACTGGAAGACGATGACCTGGGATGTATTACGACACACAATATAGTGCCGCGTCTGAGCCGGACACCAGGCAACTTTTATCGCGCGGCGCCGTCTATAGGTCAGCATACCAAGGAAATAATCAATCAATTCGGGTTGGAGAACATACTATGAACGATAAACAGATTCGATGGCGATCTTTGCTCTTTGTACCGGCCACCAGCGACCGCTTTGTCCAGAGTGCCATAAAGCAGCGGGCCGATGCGCTGCAGATAGACCTGGAGGACAGTATTCCCTTTGCCGATAAGCAGCAGGCACGAGAAAATGTGCATAAAATTTCAGAGAAATTTGCCAAGGCCGGGTTTGATGTCGTGGTTCGGATCAATCGCAGCTGGCGGCATGCGGTCCGTGATCTGGAACATTCAGTCAGCAGACACGTAAAAGCAATCTGCCTGCCAAAAGTGCCGGACGCCGGTTATGTGCAATCGATAGCCGAAGTCATCGGCGAACTCGAACAGGAAAACGGGCTGGAAC
>JBOIGK010000080.1:0-7123 GCA_050742695.1 Advenella sp.
CGATATCAACCGGCGCTTTGGCATTACCGTGGTGCTGATCACCCACAGCATGGATGTGATCCGCAGTGTCTGTGATCGCGTGGCGATAATCGACAACGGCCGTATTGCTGAATCGGGCGAGGTGGTCGAGGTCTTTTTGCATCCACAGCATGAAACAACACTGTCGCTGCTCTCGGAAAGCGGGGTGGATGCCGAAGGCTGGAAAGAATTGATCGAAGGCGTGGCGGGCCGCATCGTGCGCCTGACATACCGCGGGCACAGCACGGCGCGTCCGCTGCTGAGCCAGGCCAGCCGCGATCTGGACGTGAATCTGAGCATTCTGCAGGGAGCGGTCGGCAAAATCAAGGATACGCCCTATGGGCAACTGGTGTTGGCCGTTGATGCCGATCCGTCGCGCTATGAGCCGCTGGAGGCATTTTTTCGGGATAATCAGGTCAATTACGAGGTATTGAGAGCATGAATTGGAGTACGCTGGACTGGCCCCTGATCGGGGAGGCCACGATCGATACCTTGCTGATGACCGGCTGGTCGCTGTTGTGGACCGTGGTGATCGGGCTGCCGCTGGGAGTGTATTTATTTCTCACCAGTGACCGTCAGTTGCTGGCCAACAAGCCCATTTACCAGTCGGTATCGCTGTTGGTCAATATTTTGCGCTCGGTACCGTTTCTGATACTGTTGATTGTGCTGATTCCGTTTACCCGCCTGATCATGGGCAGCGCGCTTGGGGTAGGCGGGGCGATACCGCCGCTGGTGGTTGGCGCCGCGCCGTTCTTTGCACGCCTGGTCGAGAACGTTCTGCGCGAACTGGATCCGGGGATATCCGAAGCGTGCCGGGCCATGGGCGCCAATTCACGCCAGACCGTGCTATGGGCGCTCTTGCCCGAAGCCACAACCGGCATCATCAGTGCAGTGGTGGTGACCACGATCATGCTCATCAGCTATTCGGCCATGTCCGGGGTGATCGGCGGTGGCGGCCTGGGCGATCTGGCCATCCGCTTCGGGTATCAGCGCTATCAGACCGAAGTCATGATCATTACTGTGGTTATTCTGATCCTCATGGTGCAGTTGGTGCAGACCCTGGGTGATTATCTGGTTCAACATTTCAACCGAAAATAGCAATAAGGAGTATTGCAAATGAACTTAAAACACATTCTGGGTGGCCTGCTCGTGGCCGGTTCCCTGATCAGCCTGTCAGCCGTGGCCAATGAAAAATTGACTGTGGCCGCTACGCCGGTACCGCACGCCGAGCTGCTTGAGCACATCAAGCCTGTTCTGGCCAAGGAAGGGGTTGACCTGACCGTCAAGGTATTTACCGACTACGTGCAGCCCAACCAGCAAGTTGCCGACAAGCAACTGGATGCCAATTTTTTCCAGCACAAGCCTTATCTGGACACGTTCAACAAGGAAAAGGGGACCAAACTGGTTTCAGTCGGCCTGGTTCATGTTGAACCGTTTGGCGCTTACTCCAAGAAAATCAAAAATGTTTCTGAAATCAAGGACGGTGCAGTCGTTGCCATTCCTAATGATCCATCCAACGGCGCGCGCTCCTTGCTGCTGTTGCAAAAACAGGGCCTGATCAAACTTAAAGATCCAGCCAACCTGCTGGCCACCGCAAGGGATGTAACCGAAAACCCCAAGAAACTGGAGTTCAAGGAACTGGAAGCAGCCACCTTGCCGCGTGTGCTCGATGACGTGGATCTGGCGCTGATCAACACTAACTATGCGCTGGAAGCGGGTCTGAATCCAACCAAAGATGCGCTGTTCATTGAAGGCGCCGACTCGCCTTACGCCAATCTGGTGGCTACTACCGAAGACAAAGCCAAGTCACCGGCTATCGAGAAGCTGATCAAGGCGCTGCAGACGGATGATGTGAAAAAATTCATCCAAGAAAAATACAAGGGCGCGATTGTACCTGCGTTCTGATAACGCTGCTTTGCATGCCTGAGGACCAGGCTGTAGCGACTGCAGGTCCGGCGCTTGTATTGGCGATGCCTGCTCTGCCGGTCTGCCTCGGATGGCTGTAGCTGCGGTCTCTGTAGTTTCAATCTCTGTTGCCTCGACGGATACCCGCAACGCCGGGTGTCCGTCTACGGGCGATGCTGCCGCGTCTGTCAATATACGCGCGCTTGCGCGCCATTAGAGCGCTGTAGTAATCCGCTATTACCCCCGCCTGGCTACTGTCCTGCATAATCAAAGGGCCGCGACAATGTTGGCATCAACGCCTGGCTCGCGCATCGGTTTATAAAAGGTTACAGGGGGACCACGATTTGGCAAAAATCATACACGTCATGTTGCGCTGTCTTGATCTGGCAGCATCCAAGGCATTCTACAAAACCGCTTTCGGCCTGGAGCCGGCACATGAGCTGGATTTCCCGGACTTTACACTGTCGTACCTGCGAAACGCAGAAAACGACATGGAGATCGAGCTGACCTGGAACAAGGGTCGTCAGCAACCGTATTCGCATGGCGATGGCTATGGCCATGTGGCCGTCTGTGTAGACGATCTGCAGGCCGAGCATGCACGTCTTGTGCAGGCAGGCCTGTCCCCCCTGGACATCAAGCGTTTCCACGACGGCGATACCCTGCTGGCCCAGTTCTTTTTTATATTGGACCCGGACGGCTATAAAATCGAAGTCCTGCAAAGGCACGGGCACTATCAGTAGCGTATAGGCAGGTGCGGTTTCGATGCCTGGGCAGGCGATCGTGCCTTGAGGGGGCGACGATTCTGCTAAAGTGCTACTATATAATCACACGGGTGACCGTGGTCAGGTTCATAACAATTGCAGCGTCAACGCGTTCCGTGCGGATGCCATTTTCCGTCCGGCAATGCGGGCCAGACCGGGTTCTGTACCGGCCCTGCCTGTTGGCCGTCTGCAGCAGGAGACACTATGTGCAGCATTTATTCTCACACTGATCCTATCATGTACGAGTGCCGCAGCCGCTCGGTACGTATCGCCAAAGTGGTAACCAGCATCAAGCTGGAAAATATGTTCTGGGAAGTGCTGGCAGAACTGGCGCGCCGCGATGGCACGACCACCAATCAACTCATTGCCACGCTTTACGACGAAGTGTATGCATATCGCGGTGAAGCCACGAATTTCACCTCTTTTCTGCGCGTGACCTGTATGCGCTACCAGGCTGTGCGCTACGCCACGACAGGCGCAGAGCCCGTAACGGTACAGCCCTGTCCGCCGCTGAAAATGGCGCGTGCCGAAAAAATAGCCCTGGTTGGCTGATTGCTTTTTTCCCATAGCGATGCTGATCGCCTGACTGGCGAGCAGCTGGCCTGCCCGGGCGATTTGATCATGCTCACCATCAAAATCGCGCCCAGATCCATTATTGCCTGCTTCTGTCTTTACACTGTCACCCGGATGCGGCTGGCCGCGATGGCCCCTGGCCCAGCCTGATAGACACTCTGGCAGGGGGAGGCCGACTGCTTATATCGGTCTCGTGAAAACCATAGAAGGTATAGGGGTTTTCCTCTATGTATGTAGTAAATGGATGTTACCCGGGCCTACCGGTAAAGCACATAATGTTCGCATAACTAAGCGAAGCGAGCCCTGGCATCAGCCTTCGGTTGCGCTTCGGATGAATGCGACTGCTTACCGGAGGAATGATGGATACACCGATCATATTAAGAAAGACAAGTCCCGCTGGCGCACTGACCCGGCGTGAATTTCTGCGCGGGGCCGCAATACTGACGGGCACCCTGGCCGCCAGCTCTGTACTGGCGACCTTTGCACCGTCGCGCGTCTGGGCGCTGGAAACCACGCACCTGAACCAGGTACAGGCCGAGACGCTGCTGGCAATGGGCAAGGCATTGTATCCGCACAAGGACCTGCCCGATGCGGTCTACGCCTTGCTGGTCAAGGACATGGATGCGCAAATGGGCGATAGCGCGCAGGCCACGCTGGTGGCCCAAGGCGTCGCAAAACTCAACCAGCACGCGGCAGGCGCTTTCGCAAGTCTTGCTCTGGATAAACAAACCGCGCTGTTGCAGCAAATGCAAGCCGATCCGTTCTTTCAGGCCGTACGTGGCCAATGCATCACGTCCATATACGACAATGATATGGCCTACCGCCACTTCGGCTACGAGGGGGAAGTGTGGAGCAAAGGTGGCTATCTTGCGCGTGGCTTTGACGATCTGAAGTGGCTGCCCGACCCGCCCCAGAGCGCCAGTCCTTCCATGCAATCATAAAGCGCACCGACGCTCACAGACAGAGACAGGCAGGATTAAGGAGATAAGCATTATGACAAGTTTTGATCACAAGGACGACAGCGTTGTTGTCATTATCGGCTCGGGCGCAGGCGGCGGCACGCTGGCCAATGAATTATGTCAAAAGGGAATCAGCGTCGTGTTGCTGGAAGCCGGCGCGCGGCAAAGCACTGCATCATTTGTTCAGGATGAATGGAAGTCCTTCAGCCAACTGGCCTGGCTGGACAAGCGGACCACTTCCGGCACCTGGCGCATTGCCAAGGACTTTCCCAATCTGCCAGCCTGGATCTGCAAGACGGTGGGCGGCACTACCACGCACTGGGCGGGCGCCTCCCTGCGGTTTCAGGAGCATGAGTTCAAGGCCCGCACCCATTATGGGCAACTCAAGGATGCCAACTTGCTGGATTGGCCCATCACGCTCAAGGATATGGAGCCCTATTATGCGCGGGCCGAAGACAAAATGGGAGTCACGCGCACTAACGGCATTCCCGGCCTGCCCGGTAACAATAATTTCAAGATCATGTACAACGGCGCGACCCGCCTTGGCTATAAAAAGGTCAGTACCGGGCATATGGCCATCAACAGTCGGGCCCGTGATGGTCGCGGCGCCTGTGTCCAGCAGGGGTTCTGTTTCCAGGGCTGTAAGATGGGCGCCAAGTGGTCAACACTGTATACCGAAATTCCCAAGGCAGAAAAAACCGGCAAACTGGAACTGCGCAGCCAGTGTCATGTGGCGCGCATAGAGCACGATGCACAAGGCAAGGTCACCGGCGTAGTGTATTTTGACAAGGACGGCAACGAGCAGCGGCAGTCTGCCCGCATCGTTTGTGTGGCTGGCAATTCCATTGAAACGCCACGCTTGTTGCTGCTGTCGGCATCTTCGAAATTTCCCGATGGGCTGGCCAACAGTTCCGGCCAGGTCGGACGCAATTACCTGCGCCACACGACCGGTTCAGTCTATGCGGTGTTTGACGAGCCGGTCCATTTCTACCGCGGTACCACCATGGCCGGTATCGTACAGGATGAGGCCGGGCATAATGACAAGCGTGGTTTTGTCGGCGGGTATGAACTGGAAACCATCGCGCTTGGCCTGCCGTTTTATGCCGCGTTTCTTAACCCTGGCGGCTGGGGCAGCGACTTTGCGTCGTATATGGATGCCTATACACGAACGGCGGGGTTGTGGATCGTGGGCGAAGATATGCCGCGTGAAACCAATCGCATTACACTGAATCATGACCAGAAAGACCAACATGGCCTGCCGGTGCCGAATGTGCATTTTGATGATCACCCCAACGATCATGCGATGCGCGAGCACGCGTTTGGCCAGGCGATTGCCATGTATGAAGCGGCAGGCGCCCGCAAGGCTTTTCGCACGCCGCCATACCCCTCCACGCACAACCTGGGCACCTGTCGAATGAGCGCGCGACCCGAAGATGGCGTTTGCAATAAACACGGGCAAACGCATGACATTGCCAATCTGTTTATTTCCGACGGTAGCCAGTTCACCTCCGGCGCGACAGAGAACCCCACGTTGACGATTGTCTCGCTGGCCATTCGCCAGGCCGAATACATCGCCGATCAGATGCAACGCCGGCAACTGTAACAAAGGCACCAGGAGCAAAGGCACTGTATGCGTATGCCAGCAGGCGCCTCGGCGTCATTGGCGATGAGCAACCGAGCCGGCCTCGTCTGGTCTTGCAAGGCAGCGGCGGCAGATTCAACGCAAGCACGCGAACCCTGTGCTGCACCGGCGGCGCGCTCCCCTGGGTCATGGCACAGGACCTCGGCCGGGTGCGACTGTTAAGCGTTTGCGCTAGAATGCATGACATGCCCAGATTGTCGGGCAGCTTTCCGGGGTTTTGTCGTTATGTATTTGTCCGCTCTGTCTGTGGTTCATGCTTCTAACGTGAACAGGCACTATGCGCCTGCTGTCGCGGCCACGCGCTATTGCCAATGGTCGCTGCCGGAGTGCGTGCATGAATGAAGTGGTCGCCGCCCTGCAGGCATTGCCCCTGCTGTGGATGCTGGTTGCTGCTGGCGCTATCGCGGGCATGCTCCTGTGCGCCCTGTTCATGAACTATCGGCTTGCCACTGCCCGGGCGCGGGCAGCCGGCCAGGAGGATCTGCTGGCCGAGCGCGACCGGCTGCACGAGCAGGAGCAACAACGCTATGACCAATTGCAGATGCAATATCGAGAACTGGACACGCAAAAGGATGAGCTCGCCGCTCTGCTGGCGGCTGCGCGCAGCGACCTGACCCATGCGCGGCAGCAGAACGAGCAACACAGCGACAGGCTGGCACAGTTCGAAGCGCAAGTGCAGCAGCTGGAAACAGCGCGCAATACACTTGAGAAACAGCATATTTCCCTGCAGGCCGATTACGCCTACAAGGCGCAGAGTCTGGAAGCCATGCGGGCACAGTTTGACGCATCCCGCGAGCAATTGGGCACCGAGTTTCGCAATCTGGCAACGCGCATCTTTGAGGAAAAGGAACAAACCTTCTCACGCAACAGCCGCCAGTCTATTGAAGGGCTGCTACAGCCTTTGCGCGAACAGATAGATCGGTTTCAGACGCGGGTCAACGAGGTGCATGATCAATCGTTGCAGGGGCACAGTATGCTGCGCTCGCAGCTCGGGCAATTAATGGACATGGGCATGAAAATGACCCAAGACGCGCAGGCGCTGGCGCGCGCGCTCAAAGGCGATAAAAAGGCCCTGGGCAACTGGGGTGAAATGCAGCTGGAAAGCGCGCTGGAAGCGGTCGGACTGCACAAGGGCGCCAATTTTGATACGCAGGTGCTGTTTCGCAGCGAGGACGGCCGCGCCAACTATCCGGATTTCATTGTCTTTTTGCCTGACGGCAAGAATATCGTGCTGGACAGCAAGGTATCGCTGGTGTCCTACGAAC
>JBOIGK010000081.1:0-14501 GCA_050742695.1 Advenella sp.
AGCCCGCGGTGGCTATAATGACCCAATTGTGCAAGCCGGTAAGGGCAGTTAAGATACTGTCCTGATTACCATCTACAGTCAGGATTTAACCATGGCATCAGTCAATAAAGTCATACTCGTCGGCAATCTGGGACGCGACCCGGAAGTGCGCTATTCTCCAGATGGCGCGGCCATCTGCAACGTCTCCATTGCCACTACCTCAAACTGGAAGGACAAGAATTCGGGCGAGCGCCGTGAGGAAACCGAATGGCATCGCGTGGTGTTCTATAACCGCCTGGCGGAAATCGCCGGTGAATACCTCAAGAAAGGCCGTCCAGTTTATGTCGAAGGCCGTCTGAAAACCCGCAAGTGGCAGGACAAGGACACGGGCGCAGACCGTTTCTCAACCGAAATCGTGGCAGACCAGATGCAAATGCTGGGTGGACGCGAAAGTACAGGTACTGGCGGCATGGATGATGGCGGTTTTGGTGGCGATGATTCTTATTCCGCTCCACAACAACGCCAGGCCCCCCAGCAGCGCAGCCAGGCTCCGCAACAGCAGCGCCCCGCGCAAAAGCCTGCGGCCAATATCATGGATATGGACGACGATATTCCTTTCTAAACTCTGGAATGATATTGTTTTCTGATAAGTTGTAAGCGATAAGTTTTTATATCACTTTTTAGATAACTCACTGAGTTCTCTGAATTGTTGTTAAATTAAGGCCTTTCCAGTTTGTAAATATTGGAGAGGCCTTTTCGTTTGTGGTGATTGACTCTTGAGTTCGGTATCAGTCTTGCGGGGTCGTCTCTTCCATCAAAATCGGAATTGCCAGATTGCATGAATGAATTCCCATTACCGTGGTCAGCTGAATCACTTCCAGGATCTCTGCACGCGTAGCTCCGTGCTTGAATGCATTCTGCATGTGGCGGCGTACCCCGGGGCCGTACAGATGGGTAGTGGCAGCATTGATGGCGATCATTACCAGTTCCTTGTATTTCTGTGGCAGAGGTCCATTTTTATGAGGAATACTTCGGAACGCCAAATAAGCCTCCATAAATTGAGGATCCAGCTCCCTCAATTGGTCCCACAGCGGGTTCCAGTCACCTTTCGCAATATGCTCTTCGCACTGTGGCGTTGGAATAGCCTGATTAGTAACCATATTTATTTCCTTAATATTTATCGGCATCGTTCAGGACGAACTCAGCTGCCCTTTCTCCGATCATCATTGCCGGAGCATTGGTATTTGAGGATGCGATGGTAGGCATGATCGATATATCTGCAACTCGCAGGCCGGTCACGCCATGGACTCGCAACTTTGAATCCACGACAGATGCACCGGACCTGCCCATGCTGCATGAACCCACAGTGTGCCAGGCAGTCTGTCCGGATTCTTTTATATAGTTCAGCAGCGCTTGGTCCGACATTGCCTCTATACCGGGCCGTTCTTCGTTGACGATCACTTTTCGCATTGCCTCCTGCGCTGCAACGTGACGGATCAGCCGCAGCAAATCAACCGCAGTCTTGCGATCTTCTTCGTGTTCAAGATAATTGGGTTGGATATGCGGCGCTGCCAAAGGATCTGCAGAACTGCAGTGAATCGAGCCTCGAGATTTGGGGTAGAGCATGAATCCGCCCAGAGAAAATCCGGAGTAGGGGTCGATGCCGCCTACGCCCGACCTTGAGTACCGATCCTTGCCACTGATGTGATAAATACGCATCATAACGTCCGGCCGAGTGCATTCCGGTGCGGTTCGGGTAATCGCATGAGCTGTTGACGAGGTGCTTGCCAGCAAGCCCTTGCGTTGTGTAATGTACTTCCAGCCCGCCCTGAGCTTATGCAAGGGGCTGTGCATCACATCATTGATCGTCTCGGGCACAGAGGTGCGAAACGTACATCTCACCTGCAAGTGGTCGCTGACATTCTCCCCCACGGCAGGAAGATGATGGGTTACGGGAATGCCAAGTTCGCCCAGCAAAGTTGAATTGCCAACACCCGACAGTTCCAGCAACTGGGGCGACTGGATAGCGCCGGCGCTCAGGATTGTCTCTTTTGCTGCATGGGCAATTTGTATTTGCCCTTGCCAATCATACTCAACTCCTACACATCGCCCTTGTTCTATTATTACCTTTCTGACTAGGGCACGCGTGCGCACGCTCAGATTCTTTCGCGATCTGGCCGGTTTCAGATACCCTTGTGCTGTGCTCCATCTGCGGCCATCGCTGGCGCTTTGTTCCAGGTAGCGTACACCTTCGTAATTGTCAGCATTGTAGTCGGCTGTGGGGGCAATACCGGCCTGAATACATCCCGCTATATATGCATCTGACAATGTATCGGGTTCGCGTTTGGCCCTATCGGTAATTTTGATTGGGCCATTGCTGCCCCGCAAAGGGTGATCACTATAAGAGTTACTTTCGATCTTTGCAAAATATGGCAGCAGTGTCTGGTAATCCCAGCCGTCAACGCCAAGCGATTGCCAACTATCGAATTCCTGCGGATCTCCCCACACATAGGCCATGCCATTCAAACAGCTGGAACCGCCCAGAACCTTTCCTCGCGGCGAGTAGATTTGCTTGCCGTCCATGTGAGGTTGTGGCTCGGTCCTGAAAGGCCAGACAAATTTTTCATTCGTCATAAGTTTGCCAACGCCCAGAGGAATGTGAATCCAGATGTTGTTATCTTCGCCGCCACCCTCCAGTAATAAAACATTAAACTTCCCGTTTTCGCTGAGTCGATTGGCCAGCACGCAGCCGGCGGAGCCGGCCCCAACGACAATGTAATCAAACGATTCCGCAGCCATTTTATTTGCCAGCCCTGTTTTTGAACGAATCCTTGCGGAAACTGAACAGTGCTGCAGGATCGACGCGCACATCCACCACAGCCGGACGGCCGCACTCAATAGCCGCTGTTACGACTTCTGCCAGTTCCGCAGCATGATTTACCTTAAAGCCCTTGGCTCCCCACAGTTCAGCAAGCTTGTCAAACGGGGGGTTGGTCACGTCGGCGCCAATATAACGCTGCCCGAAAAAATCGCGTTGATACGCTTTTTCTGCGCCCCAGCATCCGTTATTCATGACAATACAAACAGTATTGATACCGTTCTCAACTGCGGTACCAAGTTCGCTGCATGCCATGCCAAACCCGCCGTCACCCATCAGACTGATCACCGTACGATCAGGTTGTCCGATTTTTGCGCCCAGGCCGCAAGCATAAGAGAAACCTACCAGCCCGAAGTCCAGCGGCGTGAACAAAGAAGGCGTTTGCATGTAACGTAATTGATCGGTAGCCTGAAGACAAAGGGTACCCGCGTCCATGGTGTAAATAGCATCGTCCGGGGCGATGTCGCGCAACGTTTTGAAGAGAAAGCCTGGCTGAATAGGATCTGTGCCTGCAGCATTTTCCTGGTCGCGTATGTTCAGCAGCGCGGTACGACGCCCGGCAAATGTCTTTGTCCAGTGCTCAGTTTCCGTGCCCACCTTATGATCCGCCAATGCGCAGATTAATCCCTCCGATATGCAACCGGCATTTCCCTGGATGCCGATAGCGATTGGACAAAACCGTCCGATGGCCGTCGCTTCAGTATCTGTCTGGATAATTTTTGCAGATGGATTCAGGCTTTCACGCAAATAGAACGTGGTGTTAAAGCCTAGTCGGGTACCTAGCGCCAGGATAACGTCGGCCTGTTTTGCCAGATCAGAAGCGACAGCATTGCCTCGCGGGCCGACCTGACCGGCATACAGCGGGTGCGCATACGGAAATGCATCGCCATGCCCGGGAGACATGGCCACTGGTGCATTGAGCAGCTCCGCCAGGCGAACGACGTCAGCTTGATGTCGTCCATTTTTTACTCCGCCACCTACAATGATCAGCGGGCGTTGAGCGTTGCGCAATAGCTCCGCCGCCGCCATAATCGTTTGGGGCGAACCTGTGGATGTATCGGCGATATAGGCCGGACCGGTATCGGGGTAGCTATCTGCAGGAAGTGATTCGGCCAGCAGATCTCGAGGTAAATTGAGCAGTACGGGGCCCTGTCGTGGCGACAGGGCGGCACGAAAGCATTCGCCGATCATCTCCGGAATACGGGCAGTTTGTGTCAGCGTGAACGTTTTTTTTGTAACCGGTTTGAATAGAGACTGTTGGTCCACTTCCTGGAACGCATCGCGATAGACGTGTCCTGAAGAGAGGGAGCCGGCAAGCGCGATAACCGGTGAATAGGCCGCGTGTGCCTGTGCAAGCCCGGTTACCAGATTTGTTGCACCCGGGCCATTCTGGCCTGCCAGAAAGACACCCGCCTTACCGGTTGATCTGGCGTAACCATCGGCCATGTGTACACCCGTTCGTTCATCGCGAACACCGATGAAACGGATATCCTGCGCATCGTAAAGGGCATCGAAAATTTCCATTCCGGCCGAACCAATCAGGCCAAAGACGACGTCTGATCCTTGAGTTTGCAATGCTTTGACGACGGCTTGCCCGCCTGTAAGAGTATTCATTTCAAATTCCTTCTGTTGTACGGTAATTCAATGGATTGGTTTAAGGATTTTTCGGAATTTTTCTATTTCCTGCTTGATATATGCGTCAAATTCGCTGAGCGATAAGGTTCGGGTAATCAGCCCTTGCTGTTCAAGCTTGCGCTTTACATCGGGGTTATCGTTCACTGCACTGATCTGCTCAGCCATATATGCTTTCATTGGAGCGGGTGTCTTCGCGTTCATAATGACGCCATACCAAATCGCATAGTCAAAGTCGGCAACGCCTTGCTCGCTAACGGTTGGTACGTTGGGCAGTATGTCTGAGCGGCGTTCACTGGTTATTCCTATCGCCTTGAGCCTGCCGTCCTTGATATAGGGCATGGCCAGGGCGATCGGCGCAAAAGACACATCAATGCGGCCTGCAACGACTTCGGCCACGCCTTCCTGCACACCTTTATATGGAACGTGCTCAAGCTGGATTCCTGCTTCCTGGTTGAAGTATCGGCCAACAAGATCGGTCGCAGAATTGACACCCGCTGAGCCGTAAGTCAGGTATGCGTCCTTCTTTTTTGCTGCCGCGATCAAGTCTTGCAATGTTTTGTAGGGGCTCTTGGGATTGACGACGACCAGCGTTGGAGAATAGGCGATGGAGGCAACGCCCGACAGATCCTTGAGCGTGTCGAACGGCAGGTTTTCCTGCACGGAAGGATTGACGGCATAGGACGAAGATACAAATAACAAAGTATTGCGAGCGAGGTCTTCGGTCAGTAGCCGCTGGGTTCCAACCATGCCTCCGGCACCGGGACGGTTTTCTACCACGACGGGCTGCCCGATGCGCTTGGACAAAGCTTCCGAATAAATCCTGGCGATGATGTCTATCAATGCTCCAGGGCTGAAAGGCACTATGGCCATTACGGGTGTTTTCAATACCGGCTTTTCCTGAGCCCACGCCTGGTTATTGAAGGACACCAGCACAAGACTCGTAAATAGCAGCTTGAATAATCTGTTTATTCCCATCATCATCTCCATTAATATGTTCTACATTTATAATGTCGACATTTAATCACATGCGATTCTTTTTATCAACAATTTAATTAAGTCTTAAGTTTCGTCACCCGCAAGGGAAGACATTTTTTGCCCTTCCTGGAGCGCCTTAAGTGCGCCATCCCTGTTCTCGAGGGCTAGGCGGCGATGCTCTTCCGCTGCATTCGGCCCATCTCCTTGCACAATAAAATCCACCAGTCGAACCCATGTGCGCAGAGATGCCTGTCTGCGTTCTTCGCTTTGAAGGCCCATTCTCACATATCGCCCAATTCGCTGAGCGAAGTCACTGATATAGTGGGCCAGTATTTCATTTTCGGAAATGGCTGCAATGAGAGTGACCATCTCCCCGCTGATTGCCGAGTACCGGGCAGAATCAGCAGTGTTTTCTTCAAGACGAGCAAGATACGAATTTAACGCTCTGGCGCTGTCTGGGTGTATACGCTCTGCGGCCAGTCGAGAGGCACTCGAGAGCAAAGACGCTCGCACTTCAAAGAGATCTTCGAGTTCCTTCAATGAAAGTTGAGTGACATGCGCGCCGCGCTGCGGCTTTATTTGGACTAAACCACGCTGCTCCAACAGACGAAGGGCCTCGCGGATGGTCGCACGGCTCACACCGAATGACTCCGCCAATTCAACTTCGCGCAAACGCTCGCCAGATTCGAAGCTACCATCAATAATTCGTTCAGAAATTTGATCCGAAATTTGTATGGGTAATGTGCGCAGGGTACTAGAGGGGGTAAATTGGTTGTTCATTTAGTTATTGCAATGCTGTCCGCGAAATATACTGTAGTTTTAGCGCTTCAGGGCTGCGCTCGGTCGAGCAAGTAAAGACCTGCATGTTCGCTGCCGGTTTGCGACAGGCTTGCTTTCCATACTTTTAGGACATGACCGTATGCCATGGGAATTTGGACGCCGTTGGCATGGCGATCGCTTCAGCATGGTCGCAATCAAGTTTCAGTGTCGACATTATTACATAATGCAAGTATTTAGCAACCGGTTTATTGTGCTTCACCGCGTATGACGCACCTGCGCCATCGCAAGCACATTCATGGACAAAACCGGCTTGCACGGATACTATTGAGACCCGTTCACCCCCGAAGCGGCCACCACCACGGTCAATGATCCATGGACGATATTGCGCGCACTTTCAATGAGCTACGCCCACGATTGCAGAAAATCGCCTATCGCATGCTGGGATCGGTTGCCGAAGCAGAAGATGTCGTGCAGGACGCCTGGTTGCGTTGGCATGGCGCAGTGCAGGACCACATTGAGAATGTAGAAGCCTGGCTCGTGGCGGTAACGACACGCTTGTCCATAGACCGGCTGCGCGCAGCCAAGTCTCAGCGCGAGCATTATGCCGGCATCTGGCTGCCCGAGCCATTCATGACGGAATCGCCGCCCACACCTGAACAGATCAGCGAACGCGCGGACGATGTGTCCATGGCTTATCTGATGCTGCTCGAACGCTTGACACCTGAAGCGCGTGCAGCCTTTCTTTTGCATGAGGTTTTTGACGCGGACTACGACCAGATCGCGCAAATTCTTGGAAAAACACAGGCAGCCTGTCGACAACTGGTGAGTCGGGCGCGTACGCAGCTGCGCAATGAGCAGCCGCGGTTTACCGTGCCGCGTGAAACGCATCATCGCCTGCTGCAAACCTTCGCACAGGTGCTCGAGCGTGGCGACTTCGCAGGAATCAACGCACTGCTGGCCGAAGATGCCGTGCTGATGGGCGACGGTGGTGGCAAAGTGACCAGTTTTCCCAAACCCATGGTTGGCGGACGGCGTATTGCGCAGCTATTTATGGCTGCATCGCTGCGCTACAAGACCGGACTTCATATTCAGATGGTTGTGCTCAATCACCAATGGGCCTTGTTGCGTTACATCCAGGGCCAGCTTGAATCGGCGTTGCTGTTCGAAGTGGACGGTGAGCGCATCAACCGCATTTATGTCCAGCGCAATCCCGACAAGCTCGTACGCATTGCTACCGCAGCGATGCAACGCTGATTCGCGCTTGCGCTCCCGGCGCGACCAGCACCCTGGGTGTTTGGTGCCTGTCGGGCAACACGGTGATCCCTTCAGCCTGTCTACCGCCTCGCCCGCTTGTTGTCTACGATGCTGGTATGCGGCCTGCTGCCGTATTCAGGGCCCGATCATCGGGCCCCTTCTCATTCACCTGATCGGCGTTCGGGCCATTTGCCCGGGCCGTTTTTCTGGGACGCTATTATGCTTAGTCTGAAACATGTTGTACTTACCCTGGCCATGGTCCCGGTGATCCATACGGGCATTGCCCAGGCAGCGCCACCCGCAGCGGTGGTCAACAAGGTCATGACCGAACCGCTGGCCGACTATCCCGGCAAGGAAGTGCTGATGATTACGGTTGACTACCCGCCGGGTGCGGTCGATCCGGTGCATCGGCATAACGCCCACAGCTTTGTCTACGTGCAGGAGGGCACTATTGTCATGCAGGTCAAGGGCGGCAAGGCGGTGACGCTGGGCCCCGGCCAAAGCTTTTATGAAGGGCCAAACGACATCCATACGGTTGGACGCAATGCGAGCCAGACCAAGCCGGCAAAATTCGTGGTGGTGTTATTGAAGGACCAGAACGTTCCGTTTTTTATCCCGGCGCATTAGTCTGCCTGTTGCAAGCAATTGTAATAATGGAGCAAAGGCGGCAATTGCTGTCACAAACCGTGGTGTTCATACGTCTGGTTCAGTATGGATACTACGACCTTTCCTCCAGTGCCGACCGAACAATCGCGCCAGATCGGCCCGGGCGCTGATGCGCTTGCCAGCAGCTTTGTCACTAGTTACGCCGGGGTAGTGGCTTTTCTGGCTGTTGCCAACGAAGGCAGTTTTTCCAGGGCGGCAGACCGGCTGGGCATCGGTCGCTCGGCCGTCAGCCGCAGTGTACAAAAGCTTGAAGCGCAGATCGATACACGCCTGTTTCAACGCACGACGCGCAGCACATCGCTGACTCGCGAAGGCGAATTGTTTTATGAGAACTGCCAGCCTGGCGTGGAGCGAATTGTTCATGCGCTGCAAGAGATGCGTGAATTGCGCAATGGTCCGGCGCAAGGTCATCTGCGCATCCATGCCAGCCCCGGGTTCGGACGCAAGGTAATCGCACCGCTGCTGCAAAGTTTTCATGCGCAATATCCGGCTATCACACTTGAATTACTGCTCGATGTTCGCCCTGCTGACTTCACGGCCGATCGCATAGATGTTTCCTTTCGCGATGGCCGGATGCAGGACAGCGACATCATTGCACGACAACTTATCCCGATGCAAATGTTCGTTTGCGCTTCGCCCGCCTATGCTCAGGCTTACGGTCTGCCGCGCCATGTGGACGAGCTGGCCAGTCATCGCTGTATCAATTTTCGTAATGCGCTGGGCCGCATCAGGGAATGGGAATTCAAGATAGACGGCCTGACTCACCGGCGTATGCTGCCAGGCCAGCATACATTCAATGATCTTGATCTGATACTGCAGGCAGTGCTGCAGGGTCAGGGTATCGCCCAGCTTCCCGGATACCTGGTGTGCGATTTGTTCAGGCGTCATAAACTGCTGAACTGTCTGGCCCAGCATGCACCCGATGACGGCGGTCACTATGTCTGTTATTTAAGCCGCAAGCAACTGCCGGCCAGAATTCGCGTGTTTGTCGACCATATTGCCGAACACACGCGTGCACTTGACCTCAATTGCATGGATGCGCTGGCAATCCCGATCGCATCGCGACCCATTACCATTGATGCGCCTGGTGCAACACCGTGAGGCCTTCTGCGGCGCTACCGCGACATTGCACTTCGCCCTAGAATTTGCTGTATACATCAACGCCAGGAGCATTCCATGAAAATCGTCGTCGTCGGCGGTACCGGCCTTATCGGTAGCAAAGTAGTGAATACGCTGCAAGCACAAGGACATCAGGTCATTGCGGCAGCACCTTCAACAGGAATCAATACCATTACGGGTGAAGGCCTGGCGCAAGCCATGCAAGACACCAATATCGTCATCGACCTTGCCAATTCGCCATCGTTTGCAGATCAGGATGTGCTCGCTTTCTTTGAAACGTCCGGGCGTAATCTGCTTGCCGCCGAGCGCGCCGCAGGCGTACAGCACCACGTGGCATTATCTGTTGTGGGCACCGAGAAATTGACACAAAGCGGCTATTTTCGCGGCAAGCTGGTACAGGAAAAACTAATACGCGAATCAGGTGTCCCTTATACCATTGTGCAATCAACACAATTTTTCGAATTTCTGCGCAGTATTGCGCAGGCTGGCGGCGAGGGCCAGACAGTGCGTATTTCCCCCGCGTTTTTCCAGCCTATCGCTTCGGATGACGTGGCTGCGGCAGTGGTGGACTATGCGCTGGGGGCGCCATTCAATGGGAGCGTGGAAATCGCCGGTCCAGAACGCATGAGATTTTCAGACATGGTGCAACGTTACCTGCAGGCAAGCGCTGATTCGCGCACGGTAGTGGAAGATGCACAGGCCCTGTATTTCGGTGCCCAGCTCAGCGAAAATTCGCTTATTCCAGGCACGGCCAATCCGCGCCTTGGAGCGACAAATTTTGATGCCTGGTTCGCTCAATCACAGTTGTCGACATAAGAAGAGCACCACATCGCATGGCTGATCTGCAACCGCCGTCTTTGTCCTTGCTCGACGCCTATCATGGGCGCGAAGCCAGGACGCTGTACTCCACTTGCGTGACCGTAACGGGGGGTCATGCCGGGCACGGGCGCGCCTCGGGCATTGCCCGTTCTGATGATGGCTGTCTTGATCTGGATTTGCGCCTGCCTGCCGCGCTTGGCGGGCCGGGCGAGGGAACCAATCCGGAGCAGTTATTCGCGGCTGGCTATGCCGCCTGTTTTCATGGCGCGCTAAGCCTGCTGGCCGCTCGTGCGGGCATTCCTATTGCCGGCAGTTCGGTGCAGGTCACGGTCGACTTCAGCCGCGACCCGGTCGATGGCTTGTTTATGCTGATCGCGTACACCCGTATTCTTCTGCCGGGTGTGGAGCGCACCCTTGCGCAGGAGCTGGTGCGCAATACTGAGCGCTTCTGTCCATATACAAAAATGGCGCGACAAGGCATCACCAATACCGTCGCGCTGGCTTGCCTGGACGAGACAGACAAGCGCTAGTGCCGGAGTCTGCCTGCCCGGCCCAGTTCCTTGACCCCTATTTTTATTTTGAGAAAAACGATGAATCCATTCGAAAATAAGGTTGTACTGATCACCGGTGGCGGCGCTGGCATCGGTCTTGCGGCCGCCGCAAAGTTTGCCGCTGGCGGCGCACAGGTTGTTATTACCGGACGCAGGCCAGTTGCCCTGGCGCAGTCTGCACAGACCGTACCGGGCATCGATCATCTGGTGGCAGACGCTGGCAAGCCCGGCGATGCCATGCGAACCATCGACGAAGTCATGCGTCGCCATGGGCGTCTGGACGTGCTGGTCAACAATGCAGGCGCAGGTGCCATCCTGCCGCTTTCAGAAGCCGGTGCTGAGCAGATCAGCGACATCTTTTCTGTCAACGTTATCGGCCCGTCTTTGCTGGCAACTGCCGCATTACCGTACCTGAAACAGTCAGTGGGCAATATCATCAATGTGTCGAGCACCTTTGGCCACAAGGCTGCAGCGGCGCTGTCGCATTACGCAGCCAGCAAGGCAGCGCTTGAACATATGACCCGTTGCTGGGCGCTTGAGCTGGCCCCTGATGGTATACGCGTGAACGCCGTTGCCGCAGGGCCGACGGAAACTGATTTTCTGTCCGAAAGAATGAAGCTGTCGGCCGAGCAGATAGCGCAGGTCAAGTCCGAAGAGCGTGCCCTCATCCCGCTGGGCAGGCGCGGGCTACCGATCGATGTGGCTGGCTGGATTGTTGCGCTTGCTTGCCCCGAGGCCGGGTGGATCACCGGGCAGGTGCTGACGGTCGACGGCGGCCTGAGCGCGGCATAAAGCAGATGGATCAATTTGCATGGTTCAATGGTTGTTGCTGAGCGGCTTTTTTTTAATGCTTTCCTACCTCGGTTTTTAAGGCTCTCGTACTGCGTCGGGCTGGCATTCATTCACTGAATACCGTTTTGAGCTGCGCCTGCAGGTATTGCGTCAATGTCTTGATGGCGGCCGATGCCAAGTGTGGCCTGGCTGTCGTCAGGATATAAAGCGTCGCGTCAATGCCGGCGATTCGATATTGTGGCAATACCAACTGAAGATTGCCGTCAGCCACATCGCGCGCAACAACGTAACTGGGCAATAGCGCTACGCCAAGATCGTTTTTGGCGGCGGTGAGCAAAAAGCGGAAGTTCTCCGACTGCAGGCCAGGGTTGAGCTTCAGCCTTGTTGAAGTCTTGCCGTTTTCCAGCATGATCTGCTCGTGGAAACGCCGGTTCGACGAACAAATGAATTGCAGCTGTGCAATCTGCTGCGGGTCCTGCGCTGCGGTGCTGTGCGCCGCCAGATAGCCCGCAGAGGCGCAAAGGCGCCACTGCACGTCACACACTTTCTTTGCGACATAATCCTGGGGAGGCTGGGCTACGACCCGCAAGGCGATATCTACCCTGGATTCAATCAGATCGTTTACGCGATTCGAAAACATGATGTGCAGATTAAGTCGCGGATAGGCTTTCTTGAAATCGATCAAAATCGGTTGCAGGATGAGCTCCCCCAAACCGGTTGGTACGCTTAGTCTTACGGTGCCGGTCGGCTCTGCGCCCAGCATTAACATTTGGTTGGTTGCAGCTTCCAGTTCACGCAATATACCCAGCCCGTGCTGGTACAGCACCTCACCCTGCTGGGTGAGTTCCAGGCGCCGGGTTGACCGGCGAATCAGCTGGGTATTCAACTGCGCCTCCAGTCGCTTCAGGCTCTTGCTCACGTGTGACTTGGTAATGTGGTGGCGTTTTGCCGCCTCGCTGAGCGTGCCGGTGTCAATGATCGTCACGAACAAACGGATCAGGTTCAGGTCCAGCTCACTGTAGTTGTCCATCATGCTCCTTTTCCTGGTGGGTCGAATTTCAGGCGGGAATCTCCGTGTTTTTATTGTCAACTGCCAGGAAACATATATTAGCTATTTATCCGCATTGTTGCCAGCAGATGGCGTTGCTACACTCGTCTGCACAGGAGGCAACCCATGCAAAACCAAATTTTTTCAGAAAATCTATTTCAGGGGCAGCGCGTGCTGGTCACGGGAGGCGGAACTGGTCTTGGGCTGGCTATGGCCGAAAAGCTGGTCAGCCTTGGGGCACAGGTGCATCTCTGCGGGCGCCGGCAACACGTGCTGGAACAGGCCGCCGCCAATTTGCAGACACGCTTTGCGGACAGTCGCATTTTTGTACATTCGGTCGATATCAGGGATTCAGACAAAGTTGACCAAATGGTTCAGCATATCTGGGACGAGCATGGTGGCGTGGATGCCTTAATCAACAATGCGGCCGGGAACTTCATTTGTCCGACCGAGGATATTTCGGTCAATGGTTTCAAGGCGATTACCGAAACGGTGCTCAATGGCACATTTTATGTCACCCAGGCGGTTGGTAAACGCTGGATTGCCACACAACATCCCGGCTCGGTGGTATCCATCGTCGTCACCTGGGTCTGGACCGGGTCACCCTTTGTCGTGCCTTCGGCCATGTCCAAATCTGCCGTCGATACCATGACCAAATCGCTGGCCATCGAATGGGGGCGTCATGGCATTCGATTCAATGCCATCGCCCCGGGAGTCATTCCAACTGAGGGAGCAGCGGCACGGTTACGTCCTACCGAGAGCAATACCGATGCGCTGGTCAGCCAGAATCCCATGCAACGTCTTGGTCAGTTCAGCGACATTGCCAATCTGGCGACCTTTTTGCTATGTCCGGAAAACAGCTGGCTCAACGGCCAGACCATCGCCCTGGACGGTGGCGACTGGCTGGCTAACGGTGCGTACTTCAAGCAGTATTTCGACTGGGATAAAAACGACTGGCAGGTTGCCCGTGAACGCATCCAGGCGCGAACGACCCCCGTTGCTCAGAGCTAAGGATAAGGAGCAACAATGGAATCGATGATTGTTGTCCAGGATAGAAAAACCAGCAAGACAGTGCATCAGTCACGAGCCCGCAAGCTGGCATCCGGCCTGCGTGCTCTTGGCCTCAAGCCAGGCGACACGTTTGCGATCATGTTGCGCAATAGCGAAGCGTTTCTTGAGGCCATCGACGCCAGCCGGCAGATCGGCACGACCTACTGTCCGGTCAATTGGCATTTTGCTGCAGCGGAAGTCGGTTTTTTGCTTAACGATAGCGGTGCGCGAGTGCTCATCGTGCATACCGATTTCTGGGACTGCATACAAGCGGTGGTGCCACCTTACATGTCGGTGTTGATTGTGGGTGAACATCCCGCCTGTAATGGTGAGGCGAACGCGCCATTGCCCTATGCACGCTGGCGCGATGGGTTTCCCGAAAGCGACCAATACGCTGCCGCGCCGCGCGGGCACATGGCCTATACGTCAGGCACGACCGGTAAGCCAAAGGGCGTAGTCAGGCACGTATTTCCGCCGGAGATTGCTGCCGAGCGCAAGCGGGCGGCGCAACAATTGCTGCAACAAACGTTCGGCCTGGTCCAGGGGTGCCGGGCCTTGCTGCCAGCGCCCATTTATCACAGCGCGCCCAGTCTGTTTGCCCAGAATGCACTGCAAATGTGCGATACCTTTGTATTGACAGACCGGTTCGACCCTTTGGAGGTGTTGCAACTGGTGCAGGCTTACCGCATTGAAGTTCTGTACCTTGTACCGATCATGTATGTGCGCATGCTCAAGCTCGACCAGCAGTCGCGCCAGCGCTATGACCTCAGTTCACTGCGATTTGTCGCTTCTACGGGCGCCCCTTGTGCACCCGACATCAAACGGGCAATGATCGATTGGTTAGGTCCCATTGTTTATGAAACCTATGCCTCCAGCGAAGCCGGCTTAATTACGTTGCTGGACTCGCATCAGGCCCTGGCAAAGCCGGGCAGCGCGGGCAAGCCGGTGGGCGAAG
>JBOIGK010000082.1:0-4490 GCA_050742695.1 Advenella sp.
GCAGGTAACAGGTGAATACTTAGGAAGGCGCGAAACGGCCTTAGGGCGTCATCCAAGGTAAACACTTTCTGTCCCAGAAGGGAGCCTGTTTATTGACCATCGGCTTGCATATTTCCAGGATATGAACTGGGCAAGTATGCCTGATAGACGGTTAAGGCGTTGGTACCGTATCGTTTTATCTCCCGGATTTCAGGGTACCTCGCCTTTATAAACAGCAATAGATCAGTTCAAGCTTGCGACGATCCGTCAAAGGTTTTCCTGTATCCGAATAACCCAACCGCCCCGCCGGTGTGAATGAATAACACGTTTTCTCCTTTCCTGAAATGTCCAAGACGGATGAGGCCGATCAGACCCGCCATGCCTTTACCAGAGTAAACCGGATCCAAAAGGATGGCTTCCTGTTCAGCAGTCAAACGGACAGCCTCAACCATAGCGTCAGTTGCTATGCCGTAGCCGTCGCCTACAAAATCCGAGTTGGCAACAATATCGGCGCGCTCCACTGACGATGCAGGCAGCCCCATATAATCGACCGTAGATTGCACCAGTTTCCACACATTTTCTTCCTGTTTCTGTTTGGACATACGAACGCTGATACCGAAGACGGGGATACCACTATTGCTTGCGCGCAGACCAACGACCAGGCCAGCCTGTGTTCCGGTGCTTCCTGTTGCATGAACCACGTGATCAATACGCATGCCTGCCTCAAATGACTGGCTCAACAATTCCTGCGCGCAAGCAACATAGCCGAGAGCGCCGACAGGTGTTGAACCGCCACCAGGAATAACGTAAGGCTTGGCGCCGGTACTGCGCAATTGACTGGCTAATTGCTCCATCGCTTGCTGCATGTCGGTCCCTGACGGTAAACGCGCAACGATTTGCCCACCCATCAGATCATCCAGCAAAACATTCCCCGACGATTCATACTCGTTGTCAGCATCGGGGACACGTTGTTCAAGCAGAACCTTACACTTCATCCCGGTACGTGCTGCTGCTGCAATTGTCTGACGTGCATGATTGGACTGCACCGCCCCCTGGGTAATCAAGGTATCCGCACCCTCTGCTATCGCCTGAGCCACCAGAAACTCAAGCTTACGCGTCTTGTTCCCTCCTGTTGCCAGACCAGTGCAATCGTCTCGTTTAATGTATATATTTGGCCCATCCAAATGTCGAGTCAGATTGGGCATAAATTCAAGAGGTGTCGGAAAGTGCCCTAAACGGATGCGAGGATAAGCGGCAAGCTGTAGCATTGTGAACTCCAGTAGGTGATGTCTATCCCATCTTATCGGGAAACAATAGGCTTGCCCAATGCCATGTTTTTGGCGCATTATTCAATTTTTGCATATTGAAGGAGGTGTTATGAAACAACTGTGGATTGAAGACTTCCTGACATTAGTCGACTCCGGTACATTTTCCCGCGCTGCAGCGCTGCGTCATGTTACTCAGCCCGCTTTTTCGCGCCGAATACAAATGCTTGAAGCTTGGCTGGACGTGGAACTTATTGATCGACACACTCAACCGATGTGTTTGACTGCAGTGGCGCAGCGACATGTTCCGGCGTTTCGCACACTTTTGAATGATCTGAACCAATTGCGCAGTCGCATGCAAGCCGACCATAACGGATCAGCCCGGATCGTGCTGGCTACACAGCATTCGCTGACCATCACGCGTTTGCCAGCCTTGCTCGAACTGCTGACCCACACACACAACCCGCGAATAGACTTCAATGTCTTCTCCGAAGATCGTGACAAGTGTGTGGCCCTTTTCATGCAAGGCCAAGCCGATTTGTTATTGTGCATGGAAGAGATAGACGATCCTTTATACAAACTGGTGCCAGAGTCCTGTCGTTTGCCCATGGGTCAGGAGAAACTGGTTCCCTTGAGCGCGACAGACAGCCAGGGAAAAGCGAAACACAGGCCGCAGGCTGGTATGCCGCTTAATCTATTGGCATTTCCCCAATCCAGTTTCCTGGGGCGCATTATGCGTGAGCAAATTTTCAACCCGCTTACCCAAAGTCACCAGGTCGAGATTGTTCATGAGTCGGTCTTTCTGGCAGGAGTCAAAGAAATGCTACTGGCTGGCCTGGGTGTTGCGTGGCTTCCCGAAAGCCTGGTGGAACGAGAGCTCAAATCAGGCGACCTGGTCAGTCTGGTCCATTTGAAGGGCAGCTTTAAACCGGTCACCCTGCAGCTGGGTCTGTATCGCAACGACCATTCTTCCTACCCAGGGGCATTGGACCGCATATGGGAAATGCTCCGTCACGCATAGCAACGAGTCGGCCGGTGACGGAATGCGTTAGCAAGCTCTTGGGTATCTCATGTTGTGCATCGTTTGTCCTGGCAACGATACCAATTGACTGCCGCCAAAGCCAGCGCATCAATAGAATCAATGATGGGGATTTCCAATTGCGCTCTGAGTCGATGCGGTAACGCCAGGGGTAACTCCGTGCAGCCCAGGACTATGGCCTGCGCACCCTTATCCTTCAGATGACTGACACAATCGGAGGCGGGGTAAAATGCCTCTTCTATCCGATTGGCCGAAACCAGCCTGATAGATCCATTACATTTGTCATCAATGTACTGATCAGACGGAACGACCCATTGGTAACCGTGAGCCTCGAGCGCCTGTTGGTACAATCCTAGCCGCAGGGTAGCCCCTGTCCCCATCAAACCTATACAGCCGCCATGGATACCTTGCCGCTGCAGCTGATCAATGACAGCCTGTACGATATGCAATATTGGCACCTGCGTGTCGACGGCCAGTTTTTCATACCACAGATGTGCCGTATTGCAGGGAATCGCAATCGCGCGGGCGCCCATACGTATGAGATGATTCACACCATTTTGCATCCAGGCAAGCGGATCCGGCCCCAAACCCGCGGCGCCTTTTGTCCGGCTGGGAATTCTCGGATCGCTCCATAGTATCGCAGGAATATGTTCCTGATCAGTTTCCACTTCCGACAGGGCGGTCAGGCGCTCCATAAAAAAAGCGCCGGCCATCGGCCCCATCCCACCCAACACGCCAAGGAAACGACCATCAAATCCACTCAATTGCGACATGCTTGCTCCAATTAACATCAAATTAACTTGCCAGGTGGCATGCTGCAAGTTCGAAGACTTTACTAAGGACGGTTACTTTTGCGCCACTACCACCTATTCTAGGACTGTGCGAAATACTTGCTATAGCCAAACAGCCCCGCGGTGCCGCCTGTGTGAATAAACACGATATTCTGGCCTTTTTTGAAGTGGCCTTTTTCAACTAGATCAAACAAGCCTGCCATCGCTTTGCCCGAATACACCGGATCAAGCAGTATCGCTTCGTGCTGCGCGACGGTGCGCAGCGCTTCTACCATGGCTTGTGTAGGAATACCGTAGCCTTGCCCCACATAATCAGAGTTGGCAACGATATCTTCGCGTTCGACAGAGGTAACAGGCAATCCCATAAAATCCAGGGTCGCCAGCACTGTTTGCCAAATGTGATTTTCCTGTTCTTCCTTGGGTGCACGGACACAAATTCCGTAGACTGGTATCCCGCTGTTGCCGGCCCGTAGTCCCACGACCAGCCCAGCTTGAGTGCCCGTACTGCCTGTGGCATGCACGACGTGATCTATGCCAATGCCCATATCAAAAGACTGGGACAGCAGTTCCTGGGCACAGGCGACATAGCCCAGCGTTCCCACCGGGCTTGAGCCGCCCCCAGGGATCAGATAAGGTTTCCGTCCGGCCTGCCGCAAGTGATCTGCCAATTCAATGGCTGCGTGTGGGAGATCTGATCCTGCAGGCAGCCTGGCGACAACTTCTCCACCCATCAATTGATCCAGCAACACGTTGCCCGACTGCAGGTATTCGTCTGTCGTGTTGGGCACTCTTTCTTCAATCAACACCTTGCATTTCAAACCTGTGCGGGCTGCGGCGGCTATTGTCTGGCGGACATGATTCGATTGCACCGCGCCCAGTGTGATCAAGGTGTCGGCTCCTTTGGCCAAGGCATCGCCGAGCAGAAATTCCAGTTTGCGCGTTTTGTTTCCACCGGTGGCCAGCCCGGTGCAGTCGTCTCTTTTGATATACAGGTTGGGGCCCCCGAGATAACGGGTCAAATTGGGCATAAATTCAAGCGGCGTGGGGAAATGCCCCAGGCGGATACGGGGATAGCGAGCTAGATGCATGGGAAAATTCCAAGTCGGCAAGAAAACGTAGCGCCATACTACACACCTAAAGTTCACCTGCCCAATGTTAAATTTTTTCGGATTTATGCTTTTTCTGCATGCTCCGTCAGCACATACAAACATGACGACTTCATATATGAAGCTACACGGGCCGACGGCGACCGCGCTGCAGTTGTTACTCTGATCTATTGAAATGGTTATGTACATAGTTGAATGCTCCTGTGCTTGTGTCAAGCAACCCAACGACACAGCAAAAGCACTATGCAAAAACAACATACAGGACCAAAAATATAGCATTCGACAAGGTTCAAGACGATCCGTACGATGA
>JBOIGK010000083.1:0-1350 GCA_050742695.1 Advenella sp.
GGTCTGATGTATACGGCATATGTTTGCGATCTTGCTGCGAAAAAATTCGGCCGTGATTGGCATTATAGAGGCTGGATTACGGTGAAGTACGTGCGAGGAGTGTGTCCCGGCGATGAGTTGGTGACAACGATTACCACGGACAATCAAGTGCATTGCAAGTCGCAGTTTGAAACAACGCTTGTCGGTTCCGTTGATCTGGCCTGATGCCATGGCCATGAAACCTTCTGCCCAACAGCCCTATACGCGCACTGGCGCCTCGTTCACCAAAGAGGTCAAAGTGCGAGGCCGGAACTTAGCCAACGACTTGATGGGGTCCGCCAGTTTTACACAAATGCTGTATTTTTTGACCTGCGACCGTATGCCCACACGGGTCCAGTGCGAAGTTCTTGACGCGTGTCTGGTGACATTGATGGAACATGGAATGACTCCTTCAGCAGTGATTACGCGACTCATGGCCATGAGCGTTCCACAGGAGGCTCAGGTAGCAATTTCTTCGGGGCTGCTGGCGATCGGCAGCGTTTATGCCGGTACCACCGAGCAATGTGCGGTGCTGTTGCTGGAAATTGAACAGCGGGTGAAAAATGCAGAAGACGTCGATGCGGTACTGCAGGAGATCGTCGGACGCTATAAACGGAAGAGGCGTGTGGTTCCAGGCTTTGGTCATGGTACGCATCAGCCTGACGATCCTCGCGCGCTAAAGTTGTTCAAAATCGCGTCCGAATTAGGTTGTTCTAACGGGTATGTGCGACTAATTCAATGTCTGGGTGACGAGGTGGATAAACAATATGGCCGTCATATAACGATTAACGCTACAGGGGCGATTGCCGCGCTTTTATTGGCGATAGATGTGCCTGTTGCCGCCATAAGGGGGTATTCCGTCGTCTCGCGCGCCGCAGGCCTGGTTGGCCATTACCTGGAAGAGCTTGAAAACCCTTCTGGCAAAGCGATCTGGGCGGCTGCGAAACAGGCTGTTCCCTACCGTGAATAGGCCAAGAGTCTATCTGATTTTCTGTCATTGAAAAAGGGCGGCTTGATCCGGGGCAGGTGATGAATAATGCATAGGACTGCCAGCCAATAAGCGCTTCATTTCTTTAAAGTGCAGGCTCGGCAAAATTACCGCCTCCAGCCACCTGCTACGATTGATTGACATATGGTATTCTCGCGACCGCTCCGGTCCATTTTCTGATTGTGCTTGCTATTGAACGGTTGCTATGCCAGCTCGTTTGATGACGGCGCGCCATTTTTGCGTATCAGTTTGAATAAGATCGGAGAATGCTGCAGGTGAACTGCCAATTGCTTCGCCGCCAATGGTTGCCATGATCTTTTGCTTGACCTCGGGATCAATCACAA
>JBOIGK010000084.1:0-4252 GCA_050742695.1 Advenella sp.
GGTATGAGCCTCGGCTTCGGGATTTTCGACCCGAACATTGGGGATGGCAAAAGGCACGTTGGCCGCGCCCATGCCCAGCTCTCCTGCTGACTGCAGCTTGGTGTCGGCAAAGGTGGAACCGATGGACGGCGCCGCAGTGCGGTGCAGCCACGCCGTCACCTTGCCTTGTGCGTCCAGTCCCGCTTCCAGATGCTCCACCGATACAGTGTGATAATAGGAATGCTGAATGTCATCCTCACGGGTCCAGGTTACCTTCACCGGTTTACCATCCATTGCCTTGGACAACAGCCCGGCTTCAACCACAAAATCCGGCTTGGACTTGCGACCGAAACCGCCGCCCAGTAGTGTCTGGTTAACCTTGACGTTTTCCGGCGGCAGCTCAAGCCATTTGACCAGCATGTCATGCGTTGCCTGCGGCGCCTGAACACTGGCCCAGGCTTCACATTTGCCATCGACGATCCTTACCGTGGCCACGGGCGTTTCCATGGGCGCCTGAGCCAGATGCGGAACGTAATACTCTGCCTGTATGCGTTTGGTCGCGCTGCCCAGTGCAGCCATCGCATCGCCATCGTTGCGCACCGCTTTCTCGGTCGGTTTGCGTACCGACGCTTCAAGCTGCTTGCGGTATTCGACCGAATCATAAGAGGCGTGCGGGCCCCCGTCCCATTCAATCTTCAATGCCTTGCGTCCGGCAATAGCCGCCCACGTATTGGTCGCAATCACGGCCACGCCGCCCAGCGGATTGAACATGGCCGGCGGTGGCGACCCGGCCAGCGTCACCACTTTTACCACGCCCGGAATTTTCAGCGCGGCCGCATCGTCGACCTTGACCAGTTTGCCGCCGAATACCGGAGGACGAGCCACAACGGCGTACAGCATGCCGTCGAGCCGGACATCCTGACCATATTGCGCGCGTCCAGTCACGATATCCATGCCATCTGCAATATGCGTCTGCCCTTTGCCAATATAGCGAAAGGTGTCTGCCGATTTCAGTTTCAGCGCTTCGCCGGACGGTACTTCAAGCTGCGCCGCTTTCTGCGCGACGTCACCGAAACCGAGCTTCTTGCCGGTTGGCGTATGAATCAGTTCATGATTTTTTGCCTGCACTTCAGATTCGGGCACATTCCACTGGCTGGCGGCCGCAGACACGAGCATGGCCCGTGCCGCAGCACCCACGCGTCGCATCGGCACGAAGAAATGGCGCACACTGCGCGAGCCGTCGGTGTCCTGATTGCCGAAACGTGCTTCTTCTGCCCACGCCTGTTTCACTGTCACACGCCCCCAATCTGCTTCCATTTCGTCGGCAACAACCATGGGCAGACTGGTCCTGACACCCTGTCCCATTTCGGCCCGATGACAAAGAATCGTGATTGCGCCGTCGGCGGCGATTGCCACGAAAACCAGCGGATTGTCGACCGTGCCATGCGGCATGGAGTCTGCACCATACTTTTTGGGCCCCTTCTGCTCTTCGCCTTCGGCACGGGCACGCAACGGCAACCCGACGGCCAGCACAAAGCCGCCCAGGGCAAAGCCCTTGAGCATTTTGCGACGACTGATATTGCTGATCTGCGCGTCGGCCACAGCAATGGCAAATGCGTTGTCACGTATATTCATTTTGCACCTCCGGCCTGTGCGACATTCTTGATGGCGCTGCGGATACGTGTATAGGTGCCACAGCGGCACAGATTACCGCTCATAGCCGCGTCAATATCGGCATCAGTCGGCGCCGGGGTCTTTTTCAGCAATGCCGTGGCTGACATGATTTGCCCCGTTTGACAGAAGCCGCATTGCGGTACGCCCATTTCCACCCAGGCTTTCTGCACCGCTTTGCCTGTTTCGTCATTTTCCATGGCTTCAATCGTGACGATTTTCTTGCCCACAGCAGCGGTAATCGGCGTCACACAGGATCGTATCGGCTCACCGTCCAGATGCACCGTACAGGCGCCGCATAGCGACATGCCACAACCGAACTTTGTCCCGGTAAACCCGAGGTGATCGCGCAGCGCCCAAAGAATGGGCGTATCCTGAGGCAGATCAACATCATGCTTCGAACCGTTAATTTCAAGTGTAATCATTGCAGCTATCCTTTTCGTTCGTTGCTAAACAAAACCCATCATCGTCAAGCCCCATCACATGACGCGCTGTCGCACCCGATGCAGCCAAACCAGACTCGCATTACTGTATTCAGTATAGCAATCTTATCGGGATTGTGATCAACTTCGTGATAACCACATTTGTCATAGCATTTTGCTCCAGTATGATCTGGCTATCCGCTATAGCCATGCAGCGCAGATGACAATGCTCAGTTCTCTTTATCGCAGAAATAAAAATGAAATAAAAGCGCAAGCCGGTGCGACCTGTAGACATACAGGCCTGCACCGGCCAGTTGGCTGGACCGCCGGATGCGGTCCGACACGAACAGCGATCAGAAAAAGCCCAACGCCTTGGGGCTGTAGCTTACCAGCAGGCATTTTGTCTGCTGGTAGTTGGACAGCGCCATTTTGTGATTTTCCCGACCAATACCCGACTGTTTATATCCACCGAATGCAGCATGAGCCGGATACAAGTGATAGCAATTGGTCCAGACCCGGCCTGCCTCAATACCCCGCCCCATGCGATAGGCGCGGGAACCATCCCGGGTCCAGACGCCCGCGCCCAGACCATAATAGGTGTCATTGGCAATGGCCAGTGCTTCTTCTTCATCCCGGAACGTCGTAACAGAGGCAACCGGTCCGAAAATTTCCTCCTGGAATATACGCATATCATTCTTGCCCGCAAGCATGGTGGGTGTCACGTAGTAACCTTCTTCCAGGCTCTGCACGCGATTGCGCTCGCCACCGGTCAGGCATGCTGCGCCCTCATCGCGACCGATATCAATATAGCCCAGGATCTTGTCCATCTGCGCCTGCGATGCCTGGGCGCCAACCATGGTGTTCATATCCAGCGGGTTGCCGGTCTTGATCTTTTGCACGCGGTTAATGGCTTTCTCGATGAACTGATCATATATGGACTCCTGAATGAGGATGCGCGAAGGGCATGTGCACACTTCGCCCTGGTTGAGCGCGAACATGGAAAGCCCTTCGAGCGCCTTGTCAAAAAAATCGTCTGACTGGTCCATGACATCGGCAAAAAATACATTCGGGCTCTTGCCACCGAGCTCAACGGTGGACGGAATCAAGTTATCGGCAGCCGCATGCAGGATATGCTTGCCTGTGGCGGTCGAACCGGTAAAAGCAATTTTGGCGATACGCTTGTTGGTGGCCAGTGCATCGCCCGCTTCCTTGCCATAGCCATTGACAATATTGATCACACCGGGAGGGAACAGATCACCAATAATTTCCATGAGCACCAGGATCGAAGCGGGTGTCTGCTCGGCCGGTTTGAGCACCACGCAGCATCCTGCCGCCAGCGACGGCGCCAGTTTCCAGATCGCCATCAGGATCGGAAAATTCCATGGAATAATCTGCCCCACTACACCTAGTGGTTCGTGAAAATGATAGGCCACCGTTGTATTGTCGATTTCGGAAATACCCCCTTCCTGCGCCCGGATGCATCCGGCAAAATAGCGCAGATGATCCACTGCCAGCGGCAGATCGGCAACCATCGTTTCACGCAGCGGCTTGCCGTTGTCAATAGTTTCGGCCACGGCCAGCACTTTCAGATTCTGCTCCATGCGATCGGCCATTTTCAGCAGCAGGTTGGCCCTCTCGGTCGTGGACGTCTGCCCCCAGGCACGACGCGCCGCATGCGCAGCGTCCACGGCCCGTTCAATATCGTCGGCGCCGGATCTGGGAACCTCGCAGAACACCTGCCCATTGACCGGAGAAATATTCTCAAAGTATTCGCCCGACACCGGTTCCACCCATTTTCCGCCAATATAGTTGCCGTACTTGGTCTTGTAGGGGTAATCGGTGTCGATACCAAATTGCTTCAAATCGGATAGATTCATGTCTTATCTCCAGATATTCATTTTTAAAATGGCGCGCAGCCGTATAGCCTCGCGCGGCTATCGTCCTACAGCAAAGTTCATGCCATACCGCCAGCAAGGAGCAAAACAGGGTTTTGGAGTAGAATAGTTTTGAGCAATCGCGCGCGGCACGCAAAACATAGCAAGAAAGTGTCGCAAATCACGACAGCAGGCAGGCAACACAAGCAACAACTGTCTGTTTTTGCAACACATCAGGAGACTACGATGTTGCATCACTCGCTGAACTCCGCCGGTACCGTGCAGCCGAATGCGCTGATTCAGCGT
>JBOIGK010000085.1:0-9153 GCA_050742695.1 Advenella sp.
AATCCACGCCCTGAATCCGGAAACCGGCGATCTGAAGTGGAAATATACCCCAGAGAAAAGTCGCTCCTATTTGCAGCAGCATCAGACATGCCGGGGCGTGAGTTATTATGCAGGCAATGATGTTGCGGTCGCTGGCGGTACGCAGCCTGTCGAACCTGCTACCGCTGCGGCGCCGGCCCAGAGTCCGGCGGCATGCAGCAAGCGCATTCTGAGTGCCACGGCCGATGCCAAACTGGTCGCGCTGGATGCCGATACCGGCAAGCTTTGCGCAGATTTTGGCCAGGGTGGCATCGTGGACCTGCATGCCAATTTGGGCGAAGTCCGTCCTCATGCATACATGCAGACGGCTGCGCCTCTGGTGGCGGGCAACCTGGTCATTGTGGGTGGCTCGGTCATGGATAATGGCTATGACAAGGGTAATCCTTCCGGTGTGATCCGCGCGTATGATGTCGTTAGCGGTCAACTGGTCTGGAATTTTGATCCTGCCAATCCGGACAACACCCAGCCCCTCGCCCAGGGACAGACCTATCCTCAGGACACGCCTGTCGCCTGGACAACGCTGAGCGCTGATATCAAGAATGGCCTGGTGTATGTGCCATTCGGCAACGCTTCTCCGGATCTATTGAGCGATAAGCGCGACCCGAGCAGCAATACCGAGAAGTTCCGCGATGCGCTGGTTGCCCTGGATCTGAAAACCGGTGCGCTCAAATGGCGCTTCCAGTCTTCGGCGAACGATTTATGGGATCGCGATAATCCGTCCCAGCCTTCACTGTTGGATATTGATTACCAGGGGCAAAAGCAGCCCGTGGTCGTGCTGCCCACCAAAGTCGGAAATCTGTTTGTGTTGAACCGTTTAACCGGCCAGGCGGTGTATCCGATCAAACAGGCAGATGTCTCGACGCAGGGGCTGACAGGCGAAACCTATGCGCCGACGCAGCCGGTATCGGCATTGAACTTTATACCCGAGCCGCTGACCGAAAAAGCCATGTGGGGCATGACGCCATTCGATCAGATGGCATGCCGCATCGAGTTCAACACATTGCGTTACGATGGTAACCCTTGGACGCCGGCAACCGAAACCGGCTCGTTGGTTTTCCCGGGCAATATCGGCGCATTCAACTGGGGATCGATCTCCATTGACCCCGAGCGTCAAATCCTGATCGGCGCACCGGTTCGTCTAGCCTACAAATACAACCTCATCAAGCGCACGCCCGAAACGACAGACAAGCGTCTGTTCACCCAAGAGGATACGCCCTACTGGAACGAGAATTTTGAAGGTACGTATGCAACCCAGATCCGGCAGTTTGCCTCAGCTCTGGGCGTCCCATGCATTGCACCTCCATGGGGCCGCATGGTCGGAGTTGATCTGACTACCGGTAATACGGCCTGGATGCGTCGCATCGGTAATACTAAAAACCTGAAGACCAGCTTCCTGCCCATGCGCTTTCCCATTGGCTTCCCCATGGGCATGGTGGCGCACGGCGGTCCGCTCACAACCGCTGGCGACGTTGTTTTCCATGGAGCAACCGCAGACAATTTCTTTCGTGCGTACGACATCAATACCGGTGAGCTGCTTTGGGAAACTGAACTGCCGGCCGGCGCCCAGGCCACGCCGTCCACCTACATGGGGGCCGATAACAAACAGTACGTGATTATCGCCGCCGGTGGGCATGGCTCGCTGGGCACTCAGCAGGGCGATTCGGTGGTCGCGTTCCGATTGAAAAAATAGTATTTCAGGTGCGATTGCTGACCATCGACCCCAACACGCCATCGCGCCTGATCAACCCGTGAAATAGCCCTGCTGCCAGGTGCAGTAATACCGTTGCGAACAATAAATAGGCCAGGTAGTGATGGGCAGCGCGCAATACGGCAAACACGTCTGCATTTTCTGGTGCAATGGCCGGGATAGTCCAGGCGCCAATGAGGGTGACTGGCGTGCCGCTGGCCGAGACCATTGCCCAACCGATGAGCGGCATGGCAAACATGAGCAGGTAAAGCAGCCAATGCGAAGCAAGCGCGGCTCGTTTCTGCCACGCAGGAATATCTGCCGGCAATGGTGGGGTGCCCTTGATCAGGCGCACAATAAGCCGTAAGCACACGAGCAACAGAAGCATGGCGCCCAATGGCTTATGAATGGCTAACAACCAGTTGTGTCGCTCGGAAACCGAGGCGACCATACCTACCCCGATAAACAGCATCGCCAGGATCCCAGCGGCCATCAACCAATGCAGTACTCTGGCGGGCAGACTGAAACTTGTTCCCTGTGTGTGATCAACAGAATGGCTCATTTTTAGTGTTCCGATGGGACAGCAGAAGAGGATGGAGAGGGGCGGCTTAGGCCTTCACGGGTTCGCCGGTCGACCGAGGCGGCATAAACGGCGGATCGCGCAGGAAGCAAGGGGTCGTCCGAGATTGCCATCCCTTGTGGCAGAACGGTTGGATCGAAGTTGATGTCGCGACAAGGTCCGTGATCCTGGGTCTGGCTCTTTTCAACTACGATCACGCCTGCATCTACCTGCCTGCGCGAATCCGGCCACGGTTGCGTGGCATCGTTGCTCGGATCGCCGGGATCGGCAACCGTCACAATTAATCGCCAGCGCAATGGTCCCTTTGACAATCGCTGCATCAGATCCTTATCCAGATAGTTCTGATCATGTTCCGGCGCGGCATCGACCGCGACGGGTTCGCCCAGCGGTACTATGCGCCAGCGCACGTTCTGCCGGGCGCCTTCACTATTGATAAACACAAATGCATTAAGGCTGTAGTATGCTTCGGTAGCAAAACTGGCCGATGGACGCGCTGTCTTGACCCACTTGCGGAAATTGGCCGTTTCAGGATGGGAGGCAAAAAAAGCCTTGATTCTGGCCGGGTCCGGTTTGCCGGTTTTGGGATCGGGTGCACCCGCGAGCTGTTGCTCATAAAAGCTTTGCGGTGTTGCAACCGGAAAAACCGGCATGCTATTCATGCCGGTGCGCCACTGCTGGCCATCGGGCATGGTGAAACGCAATGCGAAGCTGCGGATAGGCACACTGGAGTCGGGTGCGTAGGGATTGGGTCCCGGCAGTGCCAGACGTCCAACCAACGGGATGGCCGAGCCAGGCGAGAATATCGGCGCGCTCGATAGCGCCTGCGCCTGGCCACTGCTCTCAAAGTGACCCGTCACGCAAATTCCTTTGGCGTGATTGCGACGAAAGCCGGGATGGGTTTTGCCACCTGGCTCGAAGGTGTTGGCAATCCGATCGGCGGTCAGCCGTTGCGGGCCAAGCCAGCCTGCAGTATAGCCAAAGGCGGTGCCAAGACCCAGTATGGCAACGCCGATCACGGCAAATCGTATTAGTTTTTGCCCGGCAGTCATTGCAGGCGGACGGGTATCTTTGTTTTCCAGCATCGCACTTCCCTGGCCTTGCGGCCTGTTGCACATGTGGATATAGACGGCTGCATATTTTTTTTATTCCAAAATGGAATAATATCCAATCACAAGCGTCATACAGAAGCCTTGCACTGTTTGCAATCACCCGGGCAGAATATGAACAAGCACCGAATTTTCAACCAAGAGGACAGGCAATATGATCCCCGCTCAGAGGATTTACCGCTGATGCCGGACACCGAATGCAGATGTGATGCCGCGGATGACATGTCCGATGCGTCGCTGCGCGAGATGTTGCCTCGGCTGTACCGCTTTGCGTTGTGGCTGAGCAAAGACCCGACCACCGCAGACGATCTGGTGCAGGCAAGCATAGAGCGCGCCCTAAAATACCAGCATACGCGCAGGCCAGACGGGGATTTGCGCGCGTGGCTGTTTTCCATTTTGTATCGACAGTTCATTGATACCAAACGCCACGCCAAACGTTACGCACGGTTATTGGAATGGTTTCGCAAAGCCGATGATGCGCCTTCGACCGAGCGCCATGTGCAGGCCCGAGCTTCGCTGCAGGCCTTCGAACAGCTGCCGGAAGCGCAGCGGACCCTGTTATGGCTGGTCAGCGTCGATGGGCTCAGCTACAAGGCGGTGGCCGATATGTTTGATGTGCCGCTGGGAACCATCATGTCTCGTCTGTCCAGGGCACGCGGTGCATTGCGCGATGCCTGTGACGGCGAATCCAGAGTTCATCTGAGGATAATGAAATGAATGAAGATCAACACATTGACGACGTGATGCGGCACGCCTACGTGGATGGGCGATTAAACCCAGAACAGCAAAAAACGATGAGCCAATATCTTGCGGCCCACCCGCAAGAGGCGCGTGAGCTGGACGCATGGCGCAAGGATGCAGCGCAATTGCAGGCGGCATGGCAATCGGCCGCTCCCCCGTTGAACCCTGCACTGGACCCGGCAGCCATCCGCATGCGCTTAAAAGAACGCACAAACATGCGCTGGAAACTGGCGGCCAGCGTCTTGGTCGCCCTTTGTATCGGGGGCCTGTCGGGATGGCAACTGCGTCCCGTACCGACTGCGCAAGTGAACCTGGCAGTTCGCCCGCTGCCCATGCAGGATGCCATTGCTGCATACCGTGTCTTTGCGGGCAATCCGGCTTTGCGCGCCGATGCGCTGGCTACAGAGACGGATTTGCAGCAATGGGTGGCTGCCAATATTTCAAATGCGCAACGCCTGCCTGACCTGACCGCCAAGGGCTTTCACCCTGTTTCCGCTCGTATGTTGGTGACAGAGGAGGGCCCTGCCGCCGTCGTGATATATAAGAATGACACCGGACAGCAGACTGGATTCTATATCCGGCCGCCTGGCCCCGGGAACAAGTTGCTTGCAGCCGGGCAAAGGCAAGATGGGCCGCTGCTCACCCGCTATTGGTCAGACCGTGGCTACAATTACGCGCTGGTCGGCAGCAATTTAACTGTCATTAACGGTGCCGGCTGATCAGGCGTTGCGGGGCCTGAACAGGCGTGCGTTCACATATACTACATAAAAATAATTTAATTGCTTATCAATAAAACGTAAATTGTGCCTTATCTTCTCTTGGTTTATATTGGTTTTCCATTTGGGGCAAGATAATGCACAATCTATTGATGAAACTGGTAGTCACGGGGTTGATCTCCCTATGGGGTCACGTTGCAGTAGCCGCCGAATCAGCGGCCGACAGCTACCCGACACACCCTATCAAGTTCGTCGTGGGCTATCCGCCCGGGGGAGCGAGCGATATTGTGTCACGGTTGGTCGCAGCAGATTTGCAGCAGCGTCTGGGTCAACCTGTTGTCGTGGAAAATCGCCCCGGGGCTGGCGGCAATATTGCCACAGAAGCGGTGCTGCGCGAAAAGGCGGACGGCTATACCATCCTGTTGGGCACAATTGCACACGCGACTAATATGTCGGTTTATAAAAATCTGAAATATGATACGTTGCGTGATTTCAAGCCCGTCATCCAGTTTTCTGCAGCACCTAGTGTGCTGGTCGTTAATGCCAAATCATCGATTAAGACGGTAGCTGACATTGTCAAACAGGCTGGCGACAAACCAAACGAAATGACCTTTGGTTCATCCGGAGTCGGGGGCTCACCGCACCTGGCCGGCGAACTGTTCAGATTGAAAACGAATATTGACATTCGTCATGTTCCCTATAAAGGGGCGGGGCCGGTGCTTAATGATCTGATGGGCGGTTTCATTGACATGTCTTTCATGACCATCCCGGGGGCGATCAGCCAGATCCAGGCAGGCGCCCTGCGTCCCATTGCGATTGCCAGCGACAAGCGTTCTGCTTTGCTGCCAGATACGCCCACCCTGGCCGAATCTGGCGTGAAGGATTTTCTGGTCAGTTCCTGGAACGGTTTGTTGGTGCGTAAGGACACGCCGCCTGCGATCGTACACAAGCTCAACCGTGAAATTAATGAAATTCTGAAACAACCCAAGCTGGTCAAGCAGATCGAAATCGAGGGCAGTGCGCCGGTGGGTGGCACATCTGAAGAATTTGAAAAATTCATTGAATCGGAAATTACGCGCTGGGCAGAAGTTGTCAAGCAGGCGAACGTGACGCTTTGACGCATGTCCCGGGCCTGACAATCTTCGTCGGGCCCGGGTATCGCCTGTTATAGAGCAATAGATGACTTGGGGGTTTTCTGTCTACACTGGGTCAAAGCCATAGAGTTCGGCTGGATTGTCTACGAATATGCTTTTTTGTATTGTGCTCTCGGGTATCCATTCGCAGAAGCGATTCAGAAGTAAACCGTCGTCTGGCATGAGTTCGCGTCCGAAGAGATTTGGGTGCGGCCAGTTGGTGCCAAACAATACTCGGTCTGGCCGGGTGGCCACCAGTTTCTCGGCGAATGGGCGCATATCGTTTCCGCTGCCATCTTTCAGTGTGGAGCGGCGGTACCAACTGGAGATCTTGACCCAGCAGTCCTCGCGTTCCGTCAACAGTTGCAATAATGTCTGGAACCCTGGGCTCTGGAGGTCTTCGTCTCCGCGCACGCTACCCATGTGATCAAAAACCAGTGGTACCGGCAAGGCAAGCAGTTCGTTCTTGAGTGCAGGCAATTCATCAATGCGCGTCAAATGTATCTGCAGGTGCCAGCCCAGCGGCTTGAGTTTGGGTGCGAGCGATTGCATGGCCTGCATCCCTCCGTATCCTTTCAGGTAGGTTGAGAGCCGCACACCCCGAAAACCGTCTTCATGCAGTTGGCCCAATGCTTTTGCGTCGATATCTGGAGAGACGCCCGCAACACCGCGGGCCCGGTCCTGGCCCAGGCGCCGAATGACGTCTGTGGTCAGGCTATTGTCAAAGCCGTAAACGCTGGCGCTCACTTGCACGGTTCTTTGCAGGCCCAGTTGCCGGCATAGGTCAACATAGGCGTCCAGGGTGGCGCAGGCCGGCGTATAGCTGCGCGGTTCCACCAGCGGATATCGCTCGGGTTGCATGTAAACATGGCAATGGCAATCTGTAGCGCCTGCGGGTAGCAGTACTTTTGGCCGGGTGGCGCTTTCAAGCGGCGCCAGGCATTCTGGATAGGTCATATCATCCTCCCTTATTGTTGAGCGTTCTTGGTAATGCCAGCCGCTTTTACAACACCGGTCCATTTATCCGTTTCATTTTGGAGAATGTGCTGAAAATCTTCCGGCGTTCCGGGCTTGGCTTCGGTGCCTAACTGTTCAAGCTGTGTACGAACGGACGGGTTTTGAAGGATGGTGCGCAAGGCATCATTCACATGTTTTGTGACGCTCGCTGGCGTGCCTGCGGGAAAGAGAATGCCCGTGGTCGTGCTTGCTTCATAATCTTTCAGTCCTGCGCTGGCTATGGTGGGCAACTCGGGCATGAGTGCGGATTTTTCATTTGTGGTAACAGCCAGTGCGCGAACTTTGCCGGATTTCACCTGGGGTAATGAGGATGCCATCTGGTCGAACATCAAGTCAATCTGCCCGCCAATCAGATCGGTCATGGCCGGGCCGCTGCCTTTATAGGGTACGTGCAGGAATTTTGTTTGACTCAGATTCTGAAACATCTCCCCAGCCAAATGGTTGGACGTGCCGGTACCGGCAGAGCCCATCGTGAGTTCTCCAGATTTGCTATGTGCATATTTCAGAAACTCAGGCAAGGTTCTGGCAGGCAAATCGTTATTGACGATCAGGAGCATGGGAGCGATTGCAATTGGTCCCGCCGAAACAAAGTCTTTGGCCGGGTCCAAGGGCACGTTTGGGTCCAGCGCCCGCATGGCAGCCAGTGAGCCCGTAGAGGCAAGCAGGGCAGTGTAGCCGTCGGGCTTGGCTCGCATGACACTTTGCGCGCCCACCAAACCGGCTGCACCTGCTTTGTTTTCGACCACAACAGTGGCCTTCATCTGTTCACCCAATCCCTTGGCGATAATGCGGCCCGTGGCATCTATATTGCCACCGGCTGGAAACGGGACGACCAGGCGGATGGGTTGCTGCGGCCAGGACGCCGCGAAACTATAAGGTGCTGCGATCAACGAAAGGCCAGTGGCCAGGCCCAGCAGGTTTTTTTTCAATTTTAAAGTTGTCATTGTGTTATCTCCTTCCCCCGGGCATGGCTAGCCCTGTTCGTACTGCTGGCCCAATGCAATGAGTTCGGGCGTGCCGATGAGTTCATTGAGTTGGTCAAAGTCGTTCATTTGATCCCACATGGGCTCGGTGGTGCCGTGGGTCTTGAGGCTGGCAAAGTACGCCTGCAGGCGAGCGCTGACAAACCTTGCCGTGCCGCCAGGGAAAATGACAATGCGGTAGCCGTATTTTTCGAGTTCGCTGACGCTTAGAATCGGCGTTTTGCCGCCTTCAACCATGTTGGCCAGTAGCGGTACGCGGTCGGCGAAGCGGCGGCAAACCGTATCCATTTGTTCCGGAGAACGGACGGCTTCCACAAAAAGGGCGTCCACGCCGCACTCCAGATAACGTTCGGCGCGCTCCAGTGCAGCCTCGAAGCCTTCGACCGCCAGTGCATCCGTGCGTGCCAGAATAAGCGTTTCTTCGCTGCGGCGTGCATCGAGCGCCGCCTTGAGCTTGCCGCACATTTCAGCTGTGGTAACCAGCGACTTGTTGGCCAGGTGCCCGCAACGCTTGGGAAATGATTGATCTTCGAGCTGGATCATGGCTGCACCGGCACGTTCAAAGCTGCGTACTGTCCGCTGTGTGTTGAGGGCATTGCCAAAGCCTGTGTCTCCGTCCACAATCACGGGCGTCTGAACCCAGTCTGTGATCTGTGCCAGCACCTCCACAGCTTCATAGGCAGTGGTCAAGCCCACGTCGGACCGGCCAAAGCGGGTGTAGGAGACAGCACCGCCTGACAGATAAAGCGCGTCAAAACCCGCCTGTTCGGCAATCAGGGCGGTCAGCGAATCGTAAACACCCGGGGCAAGGATTGCCCGGTTTTGCTGGAGCTGTTGTTTCAACGTCGGATGAGTCACGCGGATTTCCTGTTGTTAGAGGTCTGAAGGTTTTGATTGATGTTCAGGGGCATGCCCATGTGGTCGGCCTGGCGTCGTTCGTAGGCCAGAAATTCATCTGAAATACCCTGTCCGCGCACGCCGCCCCGTACAGATCCGGGACGCACGTCACCAAAGTAATCCTGCCATTCTTCAGGCAGCGGCTGGGAGCCGGGAATGGCGAGCCACAAACGCAATAAATGACGTTTGAGATGAAATTCCTCGTAATCTTCAAATTCTGTGCGTGAGTGCAATACCACGTAGTTGTTGAGCAG
>JBOIGK010000086.1:0-2095 GCA_050742695.1 Advenella sp.
AGCCACGACACAGCCCCGGATCCTGCCGGCGAACACACACGCCTGCTAGAACTCACTGAGCAGAATCAGTCCTGGACCTTTACCGGCATCGCTGCCAAGCCTGTCCCTTCGCTGTTGCGCGATTTTTCCGCGCCAGTCACTGTGCACTATGAGTGGACGGCGGAGGAACTGGCGGTCCTGGCCCAGTCTGACCCCAATCCATTTGCCCGCTGGGAAGCGGGCCAGGCACTGGCAACCCGCGAGATTCTGGGTCTTGCCGAAGCACTGCAAAAAGGCCTGCAAGCAGCCCTATCCGAGACATTTGTGCAGGTTTGGAAGAACAACCTGCAGGATGCGGGCCTGGACGCCGGTTATCGCGCCCGCCTGCTGACACTGCCTTCGGAAAAATTCCTGGCAGAGCAAATGGATCCGATAGAACCGATATGGTTGGCCAAGGCCCGCCACGCTGTCCGGGAAAACCTGGGCAAAGCGGCTGCATCCGAATGGAACGCAACCCTGCAGGGCAACGACACGCCCGGGCCATATAGCCCCGATCCTATCAGCGCCGGCCGTCGCAGCCTGAAAAATCTGGCCCTGACGTACCTCATGGCGGCAGGCGATCAGGCAGCATGCCAGCAAGCGCTGATCCAGTACCAGGCAGCGCAGAACATGACCGACTGCATGGGTGCACTCGGCGCCATCGTCAACTACCACCACGGGGATAAACGCCAGGAAGCCATCGTTGATTTCTACGAAAAATGGCAGCACAATCCACTGGTGATCGACAAATGGTTTGCCCTGCAGGCCACAGCCGCCGACACCCGCACGGAAACGATCCGCGGGCTGATGGCGCATCCGGCATTTGCATTGCGCAACCCCAATCGCGCCCGCTCGCTGATCTTCCAGTTCTGCATGAACAATGCACAAGGGTTCCATAATCAGGACGGTTCCGGCTATGCCTTGTGGACCGAAGCCGTGCTGGCGCTTGATGCCATCAATCCTGAAGTCGCTTCGCGTCTGGCGCGTGTCATGGATAACTGGGCGCGCTATACTCCAGCACTGCAACCACAAATGAAATCATCGCTTGAGCAGGTCCGCGATCACGAGGGTCTGTCCAGCAATGTGAGCGAGATTGTTTCCAAAGCTTTGCGTATTTAATTATTTTCCGGAGACCTTATGTCACGAAAAACCCTTACCCAGTATCTGGTAGAGCAGCAGCGCAACAATAATGCCATCGAGGCAGAAGTGCGCCTGTTGGTAGAAGTAGTCTCACGCGCCTGCAAGGCCATCAGCCATGCTGTCAGCAAAGGTGCGCTGGGCGGCGTACTGGGAAGCCTGGAAAGCGAAAACGTTCAGGGCGAAGTGCAAAAAAAGCTTGACGTAATGTCAAATGAAATTCTGCTGGAGGCCAACGAATGGGGCGGCCATCTGGCGGGCATGGCGTCCGAAGAGATGGAAACCATCCATCACATTCCCAATCGCTATCCCAAGGGCGAATACCTGTTGTTGTTCGACCCCCTGGATGGCTCATCCAATATCGATGTGAATGTGTCCATCGGCACGATTTTCTCTGTGCTGAAGGCGCCGGCCGATATTTCAGGCCGCGAAGTGACCGAAAAGGATTTTCTGCAACCGGGCAGCCGGCAAGTTGTGGCAGGCTATGCGGTGTACGGTCCGCAAACCATGCTGGTGCTCACGATCGGCAATGGTGTGATGGGCTTTACGCTGGATCGCGAACTGGGCAGTTGGGTACTGACGCACGAGAATATGCGAGTTCCTGAAGAAACCAAGGAGTTTTCCATCAATATGTCCAATATGCGCCATTGGGCGCCGCCGATGCGCCAGTATATCGAAGACTGTCTGGCAGGTACCACCGGACCGCTGGGCAAAGATTACAACATGCGCTGGATCGCCTCAATGGTAGCCGATGTGCACCGTATCATGACGCGCGGCGGCATTTTCATGTATCCCTGGGATGCGCGTGATCCGAAAAAACCGGGCAAGCTGCGCCTGATGTATGAGGCCAACCCGATGAGCTTTATCATCGAGCAGGCTGGCGGCATGGCCACCGACTCGGTCAACCGCATCATGGATATCCAGCCGACCGAGTTGCACC
>JBOIGK010000087.1:0-2827 GCA_050742695.1 Advenella sp.
ACGTGACACCAAAGGCCAGGAACATGGTCATCACAAAACCAAGATACGCCTCGATATCCGGTGCGAAATTGATAGACTCGGGCGAGACCATGGCGATGAAATGAAAGATGGTATGGAAAACAATGTAGTAGCAGAATGCCATGCCGAAAAAGAACAGCAGCGTACTGGAGACCACCAGCGGCATGGCCAGTTGTTTTTCATGACGGTACAAGCCCGGAGCGATAAAAGCCCAGGCCTGGTACAGCACGTAAGGCAGGGCGATCATGAACGCAAGCAACAGCGTTACTTTAAGGGGCACCAGAAATGGCGTGATCACGCCGGTGGCGATCATTCGGTTGCCCGCCGGCAACGACGCAATCATGGGCTGCGCAATAAAATCGTAGACTGCGCCAGTACCTGGATAGATACACAGAATGGCAAAGAGCCCGATTACGGCCAGTAGCGCCCTGATCAAGCGGGTGCGCAATTCGATCAGATGGGAAAAAAAGCTGTCTTCAGGCAGACTTTCCTGCGCGTTGTCGGGAGGAAGAATTGGATTGGCCATCAGGAATGCTTATCGGAACGGGTAACGGCAGAAGCCGGTGCATCGGCTTGCGCAGGTTTGACATCGGGCCGATCAGCCGCGGCAGGCGGGTTTGTAGCAGTTTGCTGCGCAACCTGGGGCGCAGCCTTGTCAACAGACGGTAAGCCGACAGGCGCAGCGGCGCCCGCTGTTTTGTCAGCAGCCGTCGTATCAGATGGCACGGTCGGCTCAACCGGAGGTTCTGCCAGGGGCGCCATCGGGTCTGCAACCCCTGCCGTGGTCGATTGCGGGCCGGCTGCCGTAGACGCGGCGGCTGGTGCAATCATTTTCGATGAATCGGCATCGGCCTGTGCGTCGACAGCAAGATTGTCTGCACCAGCAGCGTCTGAATCGCCTTGCGGTGTTGTCGCGGGGTTTGAGCTGACGCTATCGCGCAGCGTATTGCCGGTGCGTTGCAGATCGTCCCGCAGGGCATTGACCGGGTTACGCAAGGCGCTGGCAGTGTCTTCTACCGACGATTTGACATCGCTGACAGCAGACTGCATTTCTTCTTTTATCTTGGCAATTTCCTGGATATCCACTTCCCGCTGAATATCGCTTTTGACATCGTTCACGTAGCGCTGCGCACGGCCCACCAGATGACCCAACGTACGGGCGACCGTAGGCAGGCGTTCGGGGCCGATCACAATAAGCCCCACAACACCGATAACGAACAGCTCTCCGAAACTTAAACCAAACATACTTGCTACTTTTCAAGAAGATCGGCGGGATATGCCGCAGCTGATGCCGACCGTCGGCACAACGTGTTTACTCGGACTTTTCGCGAGCCTGCACGTCGATCGCATCCGGATTGGAGCGAGCTGTCGTGTCGGGCCGGGCCGGGTCCTGCGTGTCGGCTACCTTGCGGTTGAGCCCATCGTCTTTGGACGAATCGGCTTCTTCATTGGCGTCCTTGATGCCTTTTTTGAACCCCTTGACTGCACCACCCAGATCTTCGCCTACGTTGCGCAGCTTTTTGGTACCGAAAATGAGGGCGACAATGACCAGTACGATCAACCAGTGCCAGATACTTAGACTGCCCATGTTTTACTCCTGAAATCAGATTGCGTGAATACGCATACTATACCAATTAATTGGCGAATCAATAGGGAAATATCATGAACGTAATCGCAGTTATGCACTGCGATCCGGCGCGCTGTTCACGCCTTCATGACTGCGTGCTGCCTTTTCCGCAAGCCCGGACAGGCCTTCGCGGCGCGCCAGCTCGGCCAGCACATCTTCAGGCCGCAGCCCATAATGGGTCAACGCAACCAGACAGTGAAACCACAGATCAGCCGTTTCAGACACAATCCGCTCGGGCACACCGTCTTTTGCAGCCATTACCAGTTCAGTTGCGTCCTCGCCGATTTTCTTGAGAAAAGCGTCGGGCCCCCGTGCCAGCAATTTGGCCGTATATGACGATTGTGAATCACCGCCGGCCTGCGGCCTGCGCGTTTCCAGCACATCGGCCAAACGGACCAGAATGTCAGCAGTTGGCGCTGGCAGGTTATCTTGCGTCATTTGTACATACTCTCCGGATCCTTGAGCACCTCATCGGTTACCTGCCATTGCAGAGCCGGTGCATCGCCGGTAAGTTCGCGAAAAAAACAACTCTCACGTCCGGTATGGCAGGCCACACCGCCCTTCTGCTCGACAGTAAGCAATATCACGTCGCCGTCGCAATCCAGACGCAGCGAATTTACCCGCTGGGTATTGCCCGACTCTTCGCCCTTGCGCCAGAGCCGCTTGCGCGACCGCGACCAATAGACGGCTCTGCCGGTTTCCGCGGTTTCCTCAAGCGCCTCGCGGGTCATCCAGGCCACCATCAGGATCCGGCCACTTTGCCAGTCCTGTGCTATAGCAGGCACCAGGCCGTCCGCATCAAATACTACGTCATCTATCCAATTCATTGAGTGTTCCTGACCTGTATCCCGTGTTCGGCCATATACGTCTTGGCCTGCGCGATACTGTAATCGCCGTAATGGAATATGCTGGCGGCCAGCACCGCGCTGGCGCGGCCTTCGTTAACACCGTCGCAAAGATGTTGCAAATTGCCGACCCCGCCGGAAGCGATGACCGGTACAGCCACGGCATCGGAAATGGTCCGGGTCAGCTGCAGGTCAAACCCTGCCTGCGTGCCGTCCTGATCCATGCTGGTAATCAATAATTCACCGGCGCCATAGCGGGCCATGCGTACGGCCCAGGCAACGGCGTCGATACCCGTGGGCTTGCGCCCGCCGTGGGTAAACACTTCCCAGCGCAGCG